>CAMWVV010000064.1 GCA_947177755.1 uncultured Ruminococcus sp.
TGGTAACTTCTGTTTTAGTGTCTGATTCAGGTCGCCAAACCTTTTTCAGACGGTGAGCGGTATGCCCTATGTCTATAATATCACACAATACATACAATGTCAAGTTATTCCATATTTTCATTTGATACCTTTATAATAATTCAATTGACTTTTAAAATCCAATGTGTTATAATTTTTTAGAGAAAAATAAAGGAGAGATTTTTTTGAACAGAAGAACAGAGACTTATAATTATGATATATGGCATGGTATCGGGGAGCGGAACGGATAATGAAGAAATTCCTTAATTCAGCTTCGTCTTTTGTGAGGGCGTTACCTCATTTTGTTGTTTTTGAACTTCTTATGAAACTTTTTCTTGTTGCGATAGGAGTGCCTGTACTTGCATATATTCTCAAATACACAATGAAAGTTTCGGGGGTGACATATCTTTCAGACGAAAATCTGCTTATTTACCTGAAAAATCCTACAACAATATTTGCTTTTACAGTACTTGTATTCTGTGTTGCATTTTTTACTTTTGTGGAACTTTCCGCACTTGTTGCCTGTTTTGCCTGTTACGGCAGACATAAAAAAATTTCCGTGTGGGGAATGTTTGTCACGGGTCTGAAAGCTTTTGCAAAGGCGTTCAGGGGGGCAGGAATACCGAGATTTCTTGTATTCATGATATTCATGCCGATAGTGCAGTTTACATTTGCTTCGGGGCAGTTTCTTGCTCCGCTTATGCCTATAGTGAGGACGGTTTTCAAATCTGTAAACGGTGCATCTGCTGTAATAGTCTATATTCTTATACAGATTCTTTTTGTTATGATAATAGTTGACAGAAGTTACAGTCTGCATTATCTTGTGCTTACAGACAATAAATTCAAAGACTGTACTAAAAAAAGCCAGCTGCTTATCAGCGGTAATAAATTCAAAATGGCTGTTTCACTGCTTTTCTGGAGTATGTGTATGCTTGCGGCAAGTGCCGTGCTTACTCTCGGACTTGGATTTATAATAGTTTTTATTATCAAAGGTTTTTCAGAACCTGCCGTTGCTTTCAGAAGTGCATTGAAAGTCCTGAAATATGCTGTGCGTGTTTTTGTTATACTTTCGTCGTTTCTTTCTGTTCCTGCCGTGATATGCTGGATTACACACCGTTTTTTTGAAGATGTAAACGACACGGAGGAAATAGTTATTCCTGAATGTAGTACAAATAAACTGAAACCGCTGTCAAGCTTCATACTCATACTGTCACTTACCGCTGCGGGTCTGCTTCTCAATATGACATATATCAAGGCACTTTACAGCGGAAATGTGAATCTAAATATGGGTATTCTTACAAAAACTCAGGTCACTGCCCACAGGGGATTTTCTTATATTGCTCCTGAAAATACGCTGTATGCTTTTGAATCTGCTGTTGAAACAGGTGCTGACTATATAGAGCTTGATGTACAGCTTACCGCAGACAAACAGCTTGTTGTCTTTCATGACAAAACAATTGACCGTACAACCGACGGCAAAGGCGAACTGAGCAAGTATACCTATGACGAACTTCAGGAATTTTCCGCAGGAAGCTGGTATGGAAAGAACGGTGAATTTGACGACGCAAAAATTATGCTTTTTTCTGATGTTCTTGAAACCGTCGGTAATGATATAATGCTTAATATTGAAATAAAAAATCACGGAAATGTAAAGGAAACAGCAGAAAAAACCGTTGAGCTGATTGAAGAATACAACATAGAAAAGTCCTGTTATGTTACTTCCTTTTCATATTCGGCACTTAAAACCGTCAAGAAACTTAATCCGAAAATAAAAACGGGTCTTATAGCCAATGTTGCAAGTTCAACGTCGTTTTCACAGCTTAAATATATCGATGCTGTAAGCCTCAACTATATTTTTGTAAATCAGAGCATTGTGAATATGGCACACCAGAACGGCAAGCGTGTTTTTGTATGGACTGTTGACCGTCCGTCAGATATGAAGCATATGATTGCTATGGGCGTTGACAATATTATTACAAACCGTCCCGACAGAACTCTTGAAATTGTTGATTCAAACAGTGTGGGCGATACTATTCTTACAATTCTTGAAAAAATTTTCGGCACATGATGTATATTATTTCTGCAACCTGCATATAATATTAATGAAAAGTGATTCTCATTGCTTCTCTGACATTTTTTAGGCGGATTCATGGCGGAGTCCGCCTGTTTTCTGTACGGAAAATTTCCCTGACATCATTCTGATTATATGTCCGTCACAGGCGTACAAGCGTATTCACCAAAAACACAGGTTTTACCGTCACAAATTTGGCTTTTATATCAATTGATTTTGACGTAAAAAAGGAATATAATAGTTATTGTGATTAAAACGTCTTTGATGGCAATATATAGATAAAGGAATGGTATTTTTCAATGGGTAATAAAGTTGTTAAATTTGGCGGAAGCAGTCTGGCAGACGCTAATCAGTTCAGAAAGGTCGCTGACATCATAAAAAGCGACAGCAGACGTAAATATGTTGTTCCGTCTGCTCCCGGCAAACGTTTTTCAGAAGATATAAAAATTACGGATATGCTTTACAAATGCTGTGAACTCGCAGGAAGCGGTGTGGATTTTTCGGAAGATTTTCAGATTATAAAAGACAGATACAACGGAATTATTTCCGAACTTGGTATTAATATGTCGCTTGACAATGAATTTGATTCAATCGTAAAGGAACTTAAAGCACGTCCCGCAAAGGACTTTGCTGCAAGTCGTGGTGAATATCTCAACGGAAAAATTCTCGCTTCATATCTCGGCTTTAATTTTGTTGACGCTGCCGATGTCATTATTTTTGATACAAAGGGTGTACTCATGCTTGACGATACCGTAAAAGCAGTACGCAGAAAGCTTAAAGAGCTTGACAACGCAGTAATTCCCGGATTCTACGGACGTACAACAGAGGGATATATTAAAACATTCTCAAGAGGAGGCTCGGACGTTACAGGTTCAATTATCGCCAACGCCGTAAGGGCTGAAATTTACGAAAACTGGACAGATGTTTCAGGTTTCCTTGTTGCAGACCCGAGAATTGTCGAAAATCCTGACGTTATTGAAGTTATTACTTACAGGGAACTCCGTGAACTTGCATATATGGGTGCTTCCGTTCTTCATGAGGACGCTATTTTCCCCGTACGTTCCGCAGGTATTCCTATTAATATAAGAAATACCAACCGTCCCGAAGATGCAGGCACTATGATTGTTTCTGATGACTTTGATTTCAGCCGTGAAAGCCTTAACCACACAATTACAGGTATCGCAGGACGTAAGGGTTTCAGCACTATCAATATTGAAAAGGCTATGATGAACAGTGAAACAGGTTTCGGCATGAAAGTTCTTAAAGTCCTCTACGAAAATGGTCTTTCATTTGAGCATATGCCGTCAGGTATCGACACAATGAGTATAACCGTTGACAGTGCAAAGCTTAATCCGGTACGTGAAAAAGTTATTGCAGGCATAAGAAAAGAAGTTAGTCCCGACCATATAGAAATTGAGGACGGTATAGCACTTCTTGCTATAGTGGGTCGCCGTATGAAGAATACACGTGGTACAGTTGCACGTATCTTTGCATCAATGGCACACGCCCGTATAAATGTAAAGATGATTGACCAGGGTTCGAGCGAACTTAATGTTATTATCGGTGTAAGTGAACACGACCTCTCCGAAGCTATCCGCAGAATTTATGATATGTTTATCAATTCCGAAAAATCTTTATAATTATACAAAAATTTCCCCGTCTGAAAAAAGGCGGGGATTTTTTGTAAGTTATATATGAATTTACATATTAAATATATTATTAAATTTGTATATACATACAAAAATGCAAATAAAACTTGTCAGAGTATTGACAAGTTTACTTGGCTGTGTTATAATACAGTTGACAACAAAACTTGTCAATAATTCAACGGAGGTATTTATTATGAACAGAGAAGAAATTCTGCAAAAAAGCAGAAATGAAAGTTTTGATGAAATGGAAATGCAGGTACACGACAAGTCTATGAAATGGACTTATATTGTTCTTGTGCTTAGTGCCGCAGTTTTTGCATTTATCCGTGCAAATGACGGACTTCCGGTCATGGACTTGTGTGCAACAGTCAGCCTTTCAGTTTTTACAGGTAATATATATCGTTTTATCAGAACAAAGTATACTTACAATCTTGTCATAGCAGTTATAATGTTGCTGATTTCTGTTTTTGCAACAATAAGATTTTTTATGGGGCATTGATTATGGATGATAAACTCATATTAAAAAACCGTCTGAAAGAAGCCCGTGCCGAAAAGAAGCTTTCACAGAATGCTCTTGCTGAAATGATAGGCGTTTCACGAAATACAATAAGTTCCATTGAAACAGGTCAGTTTAACCCTACTGCAAAGCTTGCACTTATACTTTGTATTGCTCTTGACAAAAAATTTGAGGATTTATTCTTCTTTTAATAAACCAATCAAAAAAGGAACGGAATAAAAAACCGTTCCTTTTATTTTTATCTTACTTTTTTAGCAATATCGTCAATGAGTTTTACAAGTAAGTCATTCTGAGACATTGAGCCTAAATCGCCCTCACGTCTTGAACGTACCGAAACAGTACCGCTTTCAACTTCCTTGTCGCCGACAGTAAGCATCATCGGGAGTTTCTCGACCGTAGCGGAACGGATTTTATAACCAACCTTTTCCGCCCTGTCATCGATAGTAACACGGATTCCTGCGGATTCAAGCTTTTCAAGAACTTCATTGCAGTAATCAAGATGTCTGTCTGCAACAGGAATAATTCTCACCTGTTCGGGAGCAATCCACAAAGGCATTGCACCTGCATATTTTTCAATCATATATGCAAGAGTACGCTCATAACAGCCGAGTGACGTTCTGTGAATGATATACGGACGCTTTTTAGTACCGTCTGCATCAACATATTCCATGCCGAAACGTTCTGCAAGAAGCATATCAATCTGAATCGTAACAAGAGTATCTTCCTTGCCGTAAACATTCTTGTACTGAATGTCAAGTTTAGGACCATAGAAAGCAGCTTCGTCAATTCCTATTTCATACTCAACACCGAGATGGTCGAGAATTTTAGCCATAACAGCCTGTGCTTCCTCCCACTGTTCAGCAGTACCCTCATACTTGTTATTGGGATTTTCGGGATTCCACTGTGAGAATCTGAATGTGCAGTCCTCAAGAAGTCCTACTGTATCAAGCATATATTTGGCAAGTTCAAGACAGTCCTTAAATTCCTGTTCAAGCTGGTCGGGACGGAGTACAAGATGTCCCTCTGAGATAGTAAACTGACGAACACGGATAAGTCCGTGCATTTCTCCGCTATCCTCTTTTCTGAACAATGTTGAAGTCTCACCCAGTCTCATAGGGAGGTCACGGTATGAACGCTGTCTGTTAAGATATACCTGATACTGAAACGGGCAGGTCATCGGACGGAGTGCAAAACATTCCTGTGTTTCGTCATGGGGGTCACCGAGAATAAACATTCCGTCAAGATAGTGGTCCCAGTGACCTGAAATCTTGTAAAGTTCCCTCTTAGCTAAAAGAGGTGTTTTTGTAAGGAGATAGCCGTGTTTCTGTTCAACGTCCTCAACCCATCTCTGAAGTGTCTGTATAACTCTTGCACCCTTTGGAAGTAATACGGGAAGTCCCTGACCTACAACGTCAACAGTTGTGAAGTATTCAAGTTCACGACCTAATTTATTGTGGTCACGAAGTTTTGCCTCTTCTCGCTGTTTAATGTCTGCTTCAAGTTCTGCGTTTTTAGGGTACGCAACGGCATAAACTCTTGAAAGCATCTTGTTCTTTTCTGAACCTCTCCAGTAAGCACCTGTACATGAAAGAAGTTTGAAAGCCTTTACAGGTGCAGTTGTCATGAGGTGAGGACCTGCACAGAGGTCTACAAATTCGCCCTGTTTATAGAATGAAATCGGCTCGCCCTTGTCGGCGTGTTCCTCACAGAGTTCAACTTTGTACGGTTCGTCCATTTCCTTGAGTTTCGCAATAGCTTCTTCAGGTGCAAGTTCAAACTGTTCAAGCGGTAAACCCTCTTTGACAATTTTTTTCATTTCAGCTTCAATCTTGTCAAGTTCGTCCTGAGTGAAAGGCTTTTCCAAATCGAAATCATAATAGAAACCGTTGTCAATAGCAGGACCTATTGCAAGCTTGGCTTCGGGATAAAGTCTCTTTACAGCCTGTGCAAGAATATGTGATGCAGTATGCCAGAAAGTCTTTTTTCCGTCCACGCTGTCGAAAGTACATACTTCAAACTCGCAGTCACTGTCTACAACTGTTCTGAGGTCTTTGACCTCTCCGTTGATTTTAACACAGCATGAAGCCTTGTAAAGACCCATGCCGATACCTTTTATTATTTCGCTTGCTGGTGAAGCGGATTCGATTTCACGGATACTTCCGTCTTTTAATGTCAGTTTAATCATGTTTTTCTCTCCTTATAAATTTTAAACTTTTCCTGTCACTTCAATGCCGTTGTCCGCACCGAGTTCCATAGTAAGTGGTACAAGATAGCCGTCGGTGCTGTCAACATTGAAACACACAACAACGCCGTCATCGTCAACGTCAACATAAGCACTGGTGATTTGCAGACATTCCGCAAGAGTTTCCGAAAGTCCGCCGTAATAGCCCTCGTCAGCAATAATCTCCGCAATTTTCTTTTTGTTGCGGTTCAGTTTGTCAAGTTTCTGGGCGATTTCGCTGAAATTGTCCATAATTTCCTGCTGTTCCTCGACATAGAAACGCACGGTAACAGCGTTGTCCCAAAGCTTGTAAGTGATTTCGTAGGCTTCTTCCTTTTCGTTGTACTGAATCTGGTTCATATATTCATCTCCTTGTCAATAATTTTATACAAAAAAGTCCCTCGTACCCGAAAAGGCACAAGGGACGATTATAAACCGTGATTCCACCCTGATTCACACGGAAATATCTTCCGTATCTCATTGGCTCGGTAACGGGAGCAACCGTTGCTTATTAGGCACTCTCGGAGGCGGTATGCTTTATTCCCTGTCGTTACCGCCTCACAGCAAACAGCGGTTTCTCTGAAAACGACAATCATGAAAAAAAGCCTTCCTCGTCATTGATTTATCATATTATAATAATATTATCACAAAATTCCCGACTTGTCAAGGCTGATTTTCAAAAAAAGTGACAGATATATTTTTTGATTATGACTATTGATATATTTTTAAAAATTTAATTATATTGTTTTCCCCTTGACAAACTCTGATTTATGTGATAAAATAATATAGTAAGTTCTGATATGCTTGTGTAGCACAGTTGGTAGTGCAGCTCATTCGTAATGAGCAGGTCGCAGGTTCGAGTCCCGTCACAAGCTCCATAAAAAATAACGTAAAACAGGCATATTCTCATTTTCGGGAATACGCCTGTTTTTCATAGGAATAAATTTCAGAATTTAACTTCCGCAGTAAATTCAGAGTCTGTGCAGGAGAGGACGAGCCTGTAGCCGTTTGATATTGAAGCAGTTTCGGCTATGGCAAGCCCGAGACCGCTTCCTGACTGATTACTTCTTGCAATGTCGCCTTTTGCAAAAGGTTTTTTCAGTTTTTCAATGTCGACTTTATGTTTTATGGTATTGGATATTGAAAGACTTTCATTACTTATTCTTATATTTATACTGCCGTTTACGGAAGTGTATTTCACAGCGTTTGAAACAAGGTTTTCCGTTATTGTTTCAAGCAGATGTACATTTGTATTGATTTCTGCCCGACCGTCTGTATTTACTGTTATATTGCGTTCGTCGAGCATGACGGAATATTTTTCAACTGATTTTTCAACAATTCTGTTTATATCGGTATTTTCCTTTTGTATATTATTCATTCCGTTCATTCTGCTTAGTTCAAGAGTACGTGTAATTATTGAATCAGTATAAGCCACGCTGTCCATTATTGATTTAAGATAATTTTTTGTTTCGTTATCGGACAGACTACCCGAAAGGATATTTTCGGCATATCCGCCTATAGCTGTAAGAGGAGTTTTAAGGTCGTGTGCGAGACTGTCTGTAAGATTTTTCTGATAGTCTTCAAATCTGTAATCAGCTTGATTTCTTACGTTGTGTCGCCATGCGTCAAGTAATGCTATAACAAGCATTGCAATCAGGAACAGTGTAACCAGTTTGAAGTAGAGTGGCTTTGTAACGGAGTTCCAGGCATCTACCTCTAAAATTACTGTAAAAAGATATGGCTCTCCGTCAATATATATTTCAGCATTTTTGCAACATACTCTTCCTATTGAATTTATACCATACATACCGCCTGGACTATTTGTAATTGGTGGATTTTCTGAACTGAGTTTATCAAAAGTTTCCCTGTCAGTTCCGTAAAAACCGCACATAAATGTACGTGGTTTTGATGTTTCAATATATTCTTTATCAGAAAAGCTAAATTCAATAAGTTCATAGCCGTCTTTTTCAGGCATATCAATTTTGTATGACTTTGATTCTAAAATTTTATCGAATCTGTCATTTTCAGTATAATACTTTACAAGATTAAGTTCTGTTTCATGAGGAATAAATAATCCTTCTTCCCTGTTTACATAGGCACTTTTTATAATGGTTTTTGGATAAATAGAATAATTTTCTATAACATAACGACCACTGAAACTTTCTTCCTTTTTAACCATTTCCATGTAATCCTTTTCAAGCTGTTGGAGTTCGGGAAAATCTTTGTTTTCAGTATCGCAAAACAGATATTCTTTATCGTCTTCTCCGAAAATTACAAAAGCCTGCAATCCCATACGGCTTGAAAGTGTAATATTTCCGTCCTTGTCGGTAAGCCTTACAAGTACGTGGCAGTTTTCGGTTTTTGAATTTATCTGATATTTTCCCATATCGCCAAGTACTATGTTAAATTGTGCATAAGTTCTCATACGTGCGGAAATTGCCTGAGGACCTTGTAACTTTTCATTCATAACACGTGAAATTATCTGTTGCATACTTGAAAGAATATCAGATGATTGTGTGTTTACCTGTGAGAAAATATATTCCTTTCCTACATTGAACAGCCCGACTGCAAAAATAACTGTCAGCAATAATGCAGTAAGTGCATTCTTAGCGAAAATCCCCGCAAATGTCTTTCTTTTTCTCTTATATATCTTAGGTTTCTTTCTGTTCCTTTTAAAAATTTTCCTCATAGTTTTCATATTGAAAAAAGGTATAGTAAATTCTTTTTTCAGAATACTGTTATCAGGAATTTTTTTCATATTATCACCTCTCTGTAAGCTTATAGCCCCTGCCGATTATTGTCTTTATCTGTCCGCCCGCACCCCCTAACGCTTTACGCAGTTTTTTTATGTGATTGTCAACAACACGGTCGTTTCCGAACCAGTCATATCCCCATATTCTGTCAAGGATTGTGTTTCTGTCGATAACGCAGTTCTGATGTTCCATAAGATATTTAAGTATTTCAAACTCTTTTCGTGGGAGTTCAGTTTCGTTGCCGTCAGCATAACAGGTCAGACTTCGTTTGTCAAGTTTTATGTTTCCGCACTCAAGAACACAGCTTATTTTTTGTGAACGTCTTACAAGTGCGTCACATTTTGCGTACAGTGCAGATAAAAGGAACGGTTTTATAATATAGTCGTCACAGCCTGTGCCGTAGCCGTGAAGTATATCCTCCTCTCTTGCACGTGCGGTTATGAATATAACGGGAATATCACTGTTTTTCCGTATTTCACGGCATATTGTGAAACCGTCGGCACACGGAAGCATTATGTCAAGCAGGACAAGTTCATAGTTTCCGAGACCACCGCCTGCAATTTCAAGTGCCTCAGAACCGCTGTGAACCGAAAATATTTCTGTGCCTTTGTTTGAAAAGTACTTTTCTATTACTTCACATATTTTCAAGTCGTCCTCTATCAGCAGTATTTTTTTCATAATCAAGAAGCTCCTTTGATTTTGTGATTTTATTATAGCACACAGATGTATCTTTTGTATATCTTTTTCTGAACGACATAAAATTTGTTATATACACACAAAAAGTGTGTCATAAATTTGTGAATATGCACAAAGTTCTGAAAAGTTTCGTCTTTTATGTCTCTTAAAGTCACTTGTTTATGAATATTTCAGAAAAGGAGAAAACAACTATGAAAAATTTTTTAATCAAAGAAAAAGCATTGATTGCAAGTGTGATGGCTTTGACACTTACAGCGGTATCGTGCAGTGAGGTGAAACAGACTGACATTCAAGGTGAAAACAAGGCAGATTCGCAGGAAAATTCACAGCAGACAGGCGAAAACAAGGAAGATATAATTATCACACTTGCGACAAATTCCACAATGCGTTCTGAATTAAAGGACGAAATAGACAGTTTCAATGCCCTTGATAATGGCTATCAGATTGTTACTAAAATCGTTGACATGGAATTTTACAACAAGGAATTTGAAACGGCTGTTTATAATAGTGATGAAGATGGTTTAGCAGTTGATTTCCACATTACACAGGACGTTATGAATACAGACAGCATTGATATTATACCGTCCTATACATTCGCCAATCAGTCCAAGTATGAAATTTTGAAGAATATGGGTGCATTCATGGACTTATATCCTTTTATGGAGAATGACCCCGAAGTCAACACCTCAACCCTTAATCAGCACATTCTCAGTCTTAACGAAACAGACGGTAAACTTTGTTCACTGCCTATGTACTATATGGTAACTACTTTAATAGGTGAGACAAGATATGTCGGCAACAAGGAAAACTGGACAGTTGATGACTTTATTTCATGCTGGGAGCAGATGCCGGAGGGGTCAACTGTGAACGGAGTAAGGAACAGTGAAAATATTTATCGTGGTATTCTTAGGGGAAACCTTGAAACGTTTGTTGACTATGAAAAAGTTGAAGTTAATTTTGACTGTCCGGAGTTCAGAAAAATCCTTGAGTTCTGCAACAGATTTGAGACTACCGGTCAAAAGGGCGAATGGGATTATGAATCGCCGATTATGGTTTCACCACGTTATTTAGATGGTATTATGTCTGCCTTATTATTCGGTGAAAACAGCGGAACAAGTATGGATTGCAACCCACCATATACAATGGTTGGCTATCCGTCAGCGGACGGACAAGGGGCATTTTTTATAGACAGTGTAGGCAGTTATTCAATAAGTGCAAATTCCTCTCCCGAAAAGCAGAAAGGTGCATGGGAATTTATACGTCAGTTCTACACGGAAGAATATCAGCAGGAAAATGTAATAGAAAAATATGTAGATAATATTGACGGAGAAGAAATTACACACTTTTCAGATGAAAAAGGCTTTTGTATAAATAATAAGGCTTTTGACAATATCGCTGATAAAATAATGAACGGTGAATATTATGACGGAAAATATTCCATTCAAGGTGTTGAATATACTTCTCCACTGCCTGTTAAGGAAGAAGTTGACAAGATGAAAAAATATCTTGACAGCATAAACAGATGGGAAACAACTCTTGACCGTCAGTTATGGAATATTATTGATGAGGAAATAATGGCATATCTTGCAGGTGAAAAGTCCCTTGACGATACTGTATATTTAATTCAGAACCGTGCTTCAATACTGGTAAGCGAACAGTCTTAATTTTTTATTTTAATTTAAAATTTATCTATCCTTTTGTCTTTCTGAAACGTCTTTATTTACAGGGAACATAAAATATCCTGAAAGAAAGGAGACAGCAGAATGAATCACGACAAAACAGCCAAGTATGTGAAGCGTACCCTTGACGGCGATGCGGAAGCTTTTTCTGAACTCTACAGAATGACATACAGACGTATATATTATATATGTATGAATTTACTGAAAAACCGTCATGACGCTGATGACGCAGTACAGGAAATATATCTGAGTGCATACAGGAATCTTGACAGGCTTGACGAACCGTCAAAATTTTCCGCATGGATTGAAAGAACCGCAGTAAATAAGTGCATGGATTTTCTGAGAAAAAAAGTTCCTGTTCCGCAAGATAACGTTGAAGAAATTATCGAAGAAGAAAAAACGGACATTCTTCCCGAGCAGTATATAATGAACTTTGAAAATCGTCATATTGTGGTTGACATTATGCGTGAAACTCTTTCTGATTTGCAGTATCAGACCGTATTCATGTATTATTTCAATAATTTTACAGTACGTGAAACGGCTGAAATTATGCAGTGCAGTGAAGGAGCTGTGAAAAACCGTCTGAGTACCGCACGTTCAAAAATAAAGACAGGAGTTGAAAAGTATCAAGACGAAAGCGGTGAAAAGCTTTATACTGTTTCATTAATACCGTTTCTTTCAGCAGTTTTTAAAGAAGATTTTAAAAATACATATGTTCCCCGAATGAAAGGATTTTTATTAAAATCCATAATGAAATCAACAGGAAAGGCGGGCATATTTATGCTGAAAAGTAAAATCATAACAGGAGCGGTTGTTTCAGTTGTAGCAGTGGGAGGAGCAACGGCGGTACTGCTCAGTCGGAATACGGAAAAATTGCCGTCGGAAAGCAGAATAGCTTCTTTGACAGTTCCTGACACCGAAACAGGCATTATTACAGAAAAAACGGAAATATCATCTTCTTCACAGACAACAAAAACTTCATTGACAACAACCGTTATGTCAACATCAGCAACAACAGCAGCAACAACCGAAATTTCTTCTGATTCAGTATCTTCGGCAGTGACAACAGAAACGCAGACCGTTACGGAACAGGCGACGGAAATCATAGCGGAAATTCAGTCTGAAACCGAATCCGTTACGGCGGAAATTCATGAAGAACCGTCACAGCATGAAACGGAAAGTCCCGAAAAATACAGAAATACACTTAACGCAATCAATGCTTATCAGGACAGTTTTTTTGAATACGTAAAAATAACAAACGACAGCACAAACGGTATGATTGAGATGTGCAGGGATAAACCGATTAACGAAAGCTTTGAGGGCGAGGAAAGGGAAAGATTTCTTGAGTATTCGTCACTTGCCGACGAGTATGAACAGAAGATTTATGATTTGTTTGGAGAAACGGAAGAACTTGTAAAATCTTTTGAAAATAACCCTTATTATGATTACTATGTAAGAGCGGAGCAGGATTTGATTGACGACAATTACGGCACACCGCAGGGGACTTATGTCGGTGCTGTACAGCAGTGGTATGCCATAAACAGCAATTATGACAGACTGCTTGAATATCTTATATCCGAACTTGAGGAAAAACTTCCGTCGGAAGCATTCAGTCTGATTCAGCAGTCCGAGACGGAATGGGCTGAAAAGCATGAATATTTTCTGAACAACGTCATTATATATGACGGAAACTGGGCTAATCCCAGCACAGGAGAGTTTGAGGCACGAAGCAGAAAATACCGTTGTCTTATGCTTATGATGTATTATTGCAAAACTGTGTAAATATTTAAAAAACAGCTTTTTCTTAACAGAAAGCTGTTTTTTTGTCTGATAATAAAGAGTGATTGTGCAATATTTACAAATTATTATTGAAATTTTCTAAAGATAAATGATATAAACTGGTTGCAATTATTTGAATATAATGATATAATTAGTGTAATCAGTTAGTATATGTTTCTTGTACATAAGAACATAGA
The DNA here is from genome assembly GCA_947177755.1 of uncultured Ruminococcus sp. Lineage (GTDB taxonomy): Bacteria > Bacillota > Clostridia > Oscillospirales > Ruminococcaceae > Ruminococcus. The sequence goes on from CAMWVV010000064.1 coordinate 13,581, forward strand.
TTTATAT
>CAMWVV010000065.1 GCA_947177755.1 uncultured Ruminococcus sp.
AATCTGGTATTAGGCTGCAAATGTATACATTCTTTTTAGGTTAGTGCATATGGGGGAATCCCCTTAAAAATCCCCTTACAGCCTTTGAATGTATAACAAGGTATACTTTCAAACTGCTCTCCTTTGTATTCCTGTAATACACATTCATTTATAAACACAGTGTGGGTGTCTTGCTTGTATACCTTGTTATACGTTCTTACACACATATACATGCTAATTCTGTTGCGTTTTAAGCTGATAAAAAAAGTAGCCTTTACAATAACGTAAAAACTACTTTTATTTTATACTATCATTTACACTTCACGGACAGCATTTTCTACAAGGTTCATAGTTCTGCTCTATCAATTCTTCCCGACTGCCGTTGTAGTAAATTTTATTTTCTTCTGTCATTGTACTTACCGAATAGCAATCAGGAAAATGAAATTTTTTTGATTTCTCGTTTACAATGTAATCAGGAAATGCAGTGACAACTGTTGTCTCAATCTCTGTTGCTGTTGTTGTTGTCGGTGCTTCGGTTGCAAATTCTATAACAGAAATTTCATTGCCTACTTTTTCAGTAGGCGTTTGATTTTTCTGAAAATTTTTTCCAAGAAGAAATCCTGATGCAAGTGCAACTGCTACAGTTCCAGTGACTACAACTGCACATTTTATTTTTTCATTCAAATTATTTTCCTGCTCTCTGAATATTTTTTCTTAATTGTATCAGAATAAAAAATAGATGTCAATATGTTCAATCAATAAATATTCGTCTTTTATAAATTCATTCTCCAATTTATAATTTTAACTGAAAGTTTTTTTAATAGGAGTTTTAAATTTATGTCAGGAAAAATTAAAATTACACTTGCTACCTATCTTGAAGAAAGAGAAATCAGCAGATACAAAATCATCAAGAACTGCAATGTAAGTCAGACACAGCTTAACCGTTATTACCGTAATCAGATAGAACGGATTGACCTTGATGTGCTTGCGAGGATATGTGATTATCTTAACTGCGAAGTCTCCGACCTGTTGGAATACGTTCCAGACGAGACGTAAACGGATTCTGCAAAACGGAAATTAAATTCACTTTATAACTGAAAATGATTACAATTGAAGTTTATTTTTTATTGAGTATATTTTTTGACTAACAAAAATTATATACTTTTCTGAAAAAGAAAATTCCAACTTTCACCGAACTATCACAATTATTTTTTTTAGTTTTAGGAATGGTTTAAGAAAATTTTCATTAAAAGATGTTGTAAAAATCAAGAAATCAGATGTTAATAAACAGAACTGATAGTGTTTACCCAATATCAGTTTTGCACGCCCCTTACGGAACTTGCAACAGACCATTCCGCTCCGCTTGTCGAGGAAATCCCCGAACCCCTTTTATACTAATCTGAAAAAGAAAAAAGTTGCCGATAAAAAAAATTCTCATCAACAACTTGCTATTTTTTTCTTTATGTGATATAATAAGCAATGGGTGCGATGCACCTACTGTCTGACTAAGATTTCCGAGGTCTTAGAAAGACACTGAAACAAAGTTACACTCACTAACTTGATTAGCTGTAGAATACATAACACCCAGACGCTGATAATATTATATCAGAGTTCTTGAAAAAAATCAAGAGGGAAGTTATAAAATTTTTCTGATGAAACAAAATGCTTTTTATCAGTTCTATATACAGTTGAAAAGTTGCGGTTACTTTATTTCAGTTCCGCAACTTTTTTGTTACCGGAACGAAAAATTTTTGGAAAAGGACTGATGAAATTATGTATGACAATAGACAACAGGTAAAACCATTTCTTCTTGATTATATCAAGGAAATAACAACTAAATCTAAAGGAACAAACCAGTATATCTGCCCATTCTGCAACAGCGGAACAGGCAGGAACGCTACAGGAGCGTTTACATATTATCCAGATACACACACATATAAGTGTTATGCGTGTGGAGAATATGGAGATATATTTTCGTTGTATGCCAAGATGAATAATTTATCAGATTACAGCGACTTCAAACAGATTATGGACGAACTTGAAAAGAAGTATTATTTAACGTCATCACAGCCCACTCCCCCCCCAAGAGTAAACCCAGTTTCAAGAATAAACCCTATTTCAAGAGCAAATCCAAGCCCCAAAACGAGTACAAGCAGTTCTGAACCGTGGGTACAGCTCCGTTCTCATGTATATCAGGATATGAACCACGAAAATATAGCAATAAAAACTATTTATCGTAAACCTGACGAATCTAAAACGGCTATGTGGCAAAGATACGAGGGAAAAACTCTTATAAAAGGTTTGAATGGTTTACAGATACCATTATATCATGTGTATAACATTACGGATAATACAAAGCCAGTATTCATTGTTGAGGGCGAAAAAGACGTTGAAACAATGGAAAAATTAGGATATACCGCCACAACAAGCCCCAACGGAGCAGGCTCACATTGGAAAAAAGAGTATACACCGGTTTTTAATGGTTTTGATGTAGTTATCCTTGCAGATAATGATGAAGTCGGTTTGAAGTACGCAACCAATATCGCAGAGAACCTTATTCAGACAGCACGTTCCGTCAAATTAGTGCCGTCACAATCCCTGTATACGCCTTTACAGCCCAAGGGCGATATATCCGATATTGTAGATAGTATCGGCTTTACAAAGACTATAAAGCTAATTGAAAAAGTTCTGAATGGTAATGAATATATTTTCACTTCCAAGCCGTCAGCAGAACTGCAACAGGTTAGCACAAGCAAGAAAAAACAAATTCTCACATATAATTCGTTTGTGGAATTTCTTGAAAAACAGGGATATTCCATAAGATACAATAAAATGACCCATAGTTACGAATTTATTGGTTTTAGCGAAGAAGAAAGCCCTGAACATCTTCCTGAAACCGTTCCGATTATACTTTGTGAACAGTTAAGGGAAAAATATTTAAAAGTCACAAAGTCATCTGTCACGGACTATATAACATTGTACGCTACCCGACATAGTTATAATCCAGTTCTTGATATGATTAAAGAGGAAAAGTGGGACGGAAAAGACCGTGTAGAAGAAATTTATGACATATTCAAGATACCAAAAGACGACAAATTAAGCCGTACTTTGATATATAAATGGCTTATGCAGAGCGTTTGCGGATTATACAACAACATTTATAACCCATTTTCACTTGATATTGCACTTACATTTCAGGGTAATCAGGGCATAGGCAAGACAAGATTTTTTGAGAAATTAGCCCTTAATCCTAAATTCTTTGCAGAGGGTTGTTGCCTTGACCCACGAAACAAAGACAGTATAATGCTTGCTACTAACAAGTGGATATGCGAGTTAGGAGAAATAGGCAGTACAATGAAAAAGGACATTGACAGCGTTAAGGCGTTTATTTCAAAGTCTACGGACGAATATAGAACGCCTTACGGTAAAGCTATGCTCCAGTACCCACGTATGACATCATTCGTTGGTACTGTTAATGATGAACAATTCCTTGTAGACCAAACAGGCAATAGGCGATTTGCTACCATACCGCTTGCCCCTGACCTTGAAATAGACTATGAAAAACAGATTAAACCATTTAATGCGTTACAGTTATGGTCTCAGATATACCAAGTTGTTAAGGATTTGGATAAGGCAAGCTGTTTCCGACTTACAAATGAAGAAAAGAAATTACTTGATGAACGAAATCAGCACTTTATGAAACCGCTCAGAGCAGAAGAAGAAGTTCTTGATGTTCTTGCAGAAGAGCAGAGAACAGAACCTAATCACACTTGCACAACAGAGCGTATGACCGTTACACAATTTATAAACAATCATAGCTGTTTATCACGTTATAGTTCCGCAGAAGTAGGAAAAATTTTAAAAAAGCATGGTTATTTCAGTAAAATGTCTAAAGTTAATGGCAAAATGTCACGTTTAATTGAACTACCAGTAAAACACTATAATAACCCCTATAACCCTTATAGTCCTTAATGAAAATTCACATTTAAAGACTACAGTGTGTTATATAACATAATATATATTTATTTTTGTGAGAAAGGAGCATTTTAATGACAAATGAAGAATGTTTCCTGAAATTGCTTGATGATATGCGTAATTCGTCGCAAAGCAAGCGAGAACAGGGAACGAAATTTGAAAAACTGATGCAAAAGGTATTCAGGACAAGTCCATTATACGCTGAAATGTATGATACAGTGTGGTTGTGGTCTGAATTTCCGTATGCAGATACTAATGACATTGGCATTGATATAGTTGTAAAAAAGCGTTATAAAGACGAATACACGGCTATTCAGTGCAAGTTTTATGACGACAACAACCCTATTTCCAAAGGTGATGTAGATACATTTTTATCGGCTTCTGGTAAAGCGTTCTATATTGGTGATAAAGAATACAGATATTCCGAAAGAATAATAGTATCTACCAACGATAAATGGAGTTCTAATGCGGAATCTACTATTATAGGGCAATTCCCACCAGTAACAAGAATTAGGGTTCAGGACTTGCAGGAGTGTGGCATTAATTGGAATAGCTTTACACTGGATAATATCGCAAGTATGCAGAAATCCCCGAAGAAGATACCCAGACAACACCAAGTTGAAGCTATTCAAGCCGTTATAGAGGGTTTAAAGACGGCAAACAGAGGAAAATTAATAATGGCTTGTGGTACTGGTAAGACATTCACTTCTTTGAGGATTGCCGAAAATCAGACACAGGGAACAGGAAATGTACTGTTTTTAGTACCGTCAATATCACTGTTAAACCAGACATTGTTAGAATGGTCTGCACAGTGTAGTTATGAATATCGTGTGTTTGCGGTCTGCTCAGACCCGAAAGCAAGCAAAGATACTGATTCTATGGACAGCTTGACAGATACCATTATTCCGGCTACCACCAACGTTAGCACGCTGATGAGGGAATATCAATCCGAAAAAAATAAGAACGTTCTTAATCTGTTTTTCTCGACATATCAGTCAATCAGCGTTATTCACGAGTTTCAGGAGCAGTCAGACATTGAATTTGATTTGACTATTTGTGATGAAGCACACAGAACAACGGGTGTTATCCTTTCAGGAGATAAAAAAGAGAGTGAATTTGTCAGGGTTCATGATGAAAAGTACATTAAGACCGCTAAACGCTTGTATATGACAGCCACGCCACGTGTGTATGGAGATTCAAGCAAGAAAAAGGCAGATGAAAACAGCGTTGTATTGTGTTCTATGGACGATATTTCTTTGTATGGTGAAGAATTTTATAGATTAGGATTCGCACAAGCCGTCAAGTTAGGTCTTTTGTCTGATTACAAGGTTATTGTTTTGGCGGTTGATGAAGAATATGCCGTCCGCACGTGTCAAAAGCAGATTACCGACAAGAAAAGTGAATTGAAACTTGACGACAGCGTGAAGATTATCGGTTGTCTGAATGGCTTATCTAAGAAAACTATTTTTTCAGGCGATGAAAGCTACTTTGCAAATGACCCGTTGCCAATGAAAACTGCCGTTGCATTTAGTAGTAAAATTGCTGATTCTAAGCAATTTGTCAAGTTGGTTCAGGAAGTGCAGTCAAATTTGCAAGATGATTCCTTGATTCATGCTGAATTACAGCACGTTGACGGCAAACAGAACGCCACAGAACGAAAACATCATATTGAATGGCTGAAAGAATCCACTACAGAAGGAACTTGTCGTATTCTCTCAAATGCCCGTTGCTTGTCGGAGGGAATTGATGTCCCTGCATTAGATGCCGTTATATTCCTTAATCCCCGTAAGTCTATGGTTGATATTATTCAGAGCGTTGGCAGAGTGATGCGAAAGGCAGAGGGCAAACAATACGGCTATATTATTCTACCAATTGGCATACCGGCTGGCGTTGCACCAGAGGAAGCCTTAAATAAAGATACTCAGAAGTATTACAGGCATTACGTTCTCATGATGACCGATTCAATGATACTATCAACAAAATAGAACTGAACAAGAACAAGCCGAAACAGATTAACATTATCGGCGTTGGCAATGGCGACAATGATTCCGACAATAACGGTGTTAGCGGTTCTGAAACGGATTCAAACGGCGAACAAATCGCATTTGCCCTTGACTTTGGTAAATTGTCAGAATGGAAAGATGAAATCTATGCTAAAATCGTGAAGAAGTGCGGTTCACGGCAGTATTGGGAGTTGTGGGCAAAGGATATTGCTGAAATCGCAACAAGACATATTCAGGAAATCAATATTTTGCTTGAAAATCCTGAAATAGCAGAGAAATTCGCCGTTTTCCTGAAAGCACTGCAAATGAACCTCAATTCAAGCATACAGCAGTCTGATGCCGTTGAGATGTTGGCAGAACACATGATTACAAAGCCTGTCTTTGATGCACTTTTTGAGGGATATGAATTTGTCAAGCATAACCCCGTTTCGCAGATGATGGAAGAAATGCTTGCTGTCCTGAACGAAAAGGCTCTTGACAAAGAACAGGAAACCCTTGACAAGTTCTATGCAAGTGTTCGTGAACGTGCAAAAGGCATTGACAATGCGGACGGTAAGCAAAGAATCATCATAGAACTATATGAACAGTTTTTCAAGAATGCCTTGCCGAAACAAGTACAGAAGTTAGGCATTGTCTATACGCCCGTAGAAGTCGTTGATTTCATCATCAGGAGCGTTGACACGGTACTGAAAGAGTGTTTTAACAAGTCGCTGAATAGCCATGATGTACATATCTTAGACCCATTCACAGGCACGGGAACGTTTATTGTCCGTCTGCTCCGTTCAGGTATGATTGACATTGAAAACCTACTGTATAAGTACACAAACGAGATTCACGCCAATGAAATAGTATTACTTGCGTACTATATCGCCACTATCAACATTGAAGAAACGTTCCATGACTTAATAGGTGCGGAGGAGTACACCCCATTTAATGGCATTGTCTTGACAGATACGTTTGCAATGACCGAAAAACAGTATTCACAGGCTACAGAGGGCGTTGATAGTTTCGTGTCTGATATGTTTGTTGAGAACTCACAGAGAGCCGAAAAACAGCTGTCAGCTCCGATTACCGTCATTGTTGGCAATCCGCCTTATTCCATAGGACAGAAATCCGCAAATGACAATAATCAGAATACCACCTATAAACAGCTTGACAGCCGTATTGCTGAAACTTATGTAACAAATTCAAAAGCAGTGAATACAAGAAATGCTTACGACAGTTTTATCAAAGCTTTCCGCTGGTCTACGGATAGAATCGGCGATAATGGTATTATTGGATTTGTCAGCAATGGTTCATATTTGGATAGTGTAGGTCTGGATGGATTTAGACAATGCTTATTAGAGGACTTCACACATGTTTATGTGTTCAATTTGCGTGGAAATCAGCGTACATCAGGCGAATTGTCACGAAAAGAGGGCGGTAAAATCTTCGGTTCAGGTTCACGAACTCCCGTAGCTATCACACTTCTTATAAAGCGTTCAGGTGTACCGAATGACGGTTTTATTCACTATCATGATATTGGTGACTATCTCACCAGAGAGGAAAAACTCAATATTATTGCGGATTTTGGCAATATTAGCAGTATTAAATGGGAACGGATAACTCCGAATGAAAATAATGACTGGATAAATCAGAGAAATCAAGAATTTGCTAACTTTATCGCATTAGGAGATAAGAAGAGAACGGAAACTATCACGATATTTTCTGATAATTATGCACTTGGGATGGGAACATGTAGAGATGCTTGGGTATATAATTTCAATACTTGTATTTTAATTCAAAATTCAAATAATATGATTCGGTTTTATAATAATGAGAGGGAACGTTGTATATCTGAATTACAAGCATCCAATATTTCAGCAAATGCTGACAAAAAAACAAAGATTAACTTTTTGAAAGGTATTTGTAATACTGATGCACAACAAATAAGCTGGTCGAGAGGCTTGCTCAATTTACTTAGTCGGAATAATAGCATAGAAATTGTTGATGATTATAGAGTAACTCTATACCGTCCATTCTGTAAAAAGTATCTTGTTTACAACAGAAACATTATTGAGTATCCATCCTGTTAGCATGAAGTTTTTCCAAATTCTCAAACTTATAATCTCGTTATTGGTGTTTCCTCCGCACCATTAAAAAAGAGATTCTCTGTTTTTATTACAGATACCATACAAGACTTCCACTTTCTGGAAAATGCACAAAGTTTTCCGTTGTATCTTTATGAAAAAGCCGAACAGGACAGCCAGATGACATTATTCGATACTCCGGAAGAAGATAAGCCCACATATACAAAGCGTGATGCAATCACTGATGAAGCGTTACAGGCGTTCAGAAAGGTGTATGGCGAGGAAGTCACCAAAGAGGATATATTCTACTACATCTATGCCGTATTGCAGAGTAAAGGCTACATTTCCGCATATCAGGACAATTTGTCTAAGGAAATGCCACGAATCCCATTTTTAAAGGGTTTTGCAGAATATGTCAGAATCGGAAAGGCTCTTGCAGATGTGCATTTGCACTATTAACAGCCTGTTAACCCGTCTGAAATCGGCTTGACTATCGAGATTGACAAGGAAGATTATACCGTTCAGCAGATGAAATTCCCGAAAGACAACAAAAAAGCCCTGAAAGATACTATCATTTTCAATGAATATATCCGCATCAGCAGTATTCCGAAGCGTGTATATGACTATATCATCAATGGAAAGTCCGCTGTTGAGTGGGTTATGGAACGTTATGCAATCACAACCGACAAGGCAAGCGGAATCACAGACAACCCAAATGACTATGGAGATGAAAAATATATCTTTAATCTTCTCATATCCGTTATATCGGTAAGCCTGAAAACGCTTGAATTAATTGACAGTATGCCAGAATACACAGAAATTTAATACAAGCAGGACGTTGTTCCGACGGCAACAAACAGAGACGAGCAGAAGAAAAAGTCCTGTCACTCCGATACTGATGTCCGTACAAAGTACCCTGATTGCTCACTTGCTGATATGGCGACGATGTATCTGTTCAGACGAGACTGCCCATTAACACGACAGCCGTGATGAATGCTTACAGCTTCGACAGGATAACAGAGCGAATGTGTAGCCGAGCTTATGAAACTCTATCAGAAATTGACGGCTGAAAAATGAGCAAAAAAATGTATACATTTGTATACATGATATACATATGTATACATAAGAAGAAAAAGTCGTGTATACAGGCTTTTTATGTGTTATACGTGTAACACGTTGTTAATACGTAACACAAAAAAACGCCTACCAGTTGTAAATTTGATAGGCGATTGCTTTTATCTGTTTAGGGTATGTTCTGTTCCTTTTTCGATAACCTGCCGTATATGTTCATCAGCCAAAGTATAAAATACCATTTTCCCGTCTCTATGCTGTTTAACCAGCTTATTCGACTTCAGAAGGCTTAGTTGGTGTGATATTGCAGATTGTGTATATCCGAGTCTGTTGGTCAGTTCACTTACACAGGTATCATGTTCTGCCAACATAAGTAAAATACGTATACGGGTTGGATTTCCCAGCATCTTGAAAAATTCTGTAAGGTTATATATATTATTTTCCAAGGAACTCTCTCCTTTCTTACAGTTTTTTTACAAAAAGACAGCGGATAGCATTGAGTATTGCAAGAATCATGACTCCCACGTCAGCGAAAATTGCAAGATACATATTTGCAATACCGACTGCACCCAGTGCAAGACAGGCAAATTTAATGACCAGTGCGAAAGTTATGTTCTGATAAACGATACGCAGACATTTTCTTGAAATCCTGATAGCTTTGGAAATTTTCATAGGGTCGTCATTCATAAGAACGATGTCAGCAGCTTCAATTGCGGCATCTGAACCCATAGCACCCATAGCAATTCCTATATCCGCCCTTGACAATACGGGAGCATCATTGATTCCGTCACCGACAAATGCCAGCTTTGCTTTGCCTGACTTTATATTCAGAAGTTCTTCAACTTTTTCCACCTTATCGGACGGAAGAAGTTCACTGTAAACCTCGTCAATACCGAGAGAAGATGCTACACCCTCCGCAACTTTTTTCGCATCACCGGTCAGCATTACCGTTTTTTCAACACCTGCTGACTTCAGCGAGGAAATAGCAGTCTTTGAAGTCGGTTTGACAATATCGGAAAGGACAATATGACCTGCATAAACGTCATTGATAGCCATATGAATAATCGTACCAGTATGGTGACAGTCAATATATGAAATATTTAAATGTTTCATCAATTTATCGTTACCAACAGCGACTTTTACACCGTCAACCTTGGCAATAATACCATTTCCGCTTATTTCCTGAATATCACTCACACGAGTTCTATCGAGTTCTTTACCGTATGCACGCTGTAAACTCTTACTTATAGGGTGTGATGACGCACTTTCTGCCAATGCTGCATATTCAATAAGCTGTGCGTTCTCCATTTCGTTGTGATGAATACCGTTTACCTCGAATACGCCCTGAGTAAGCGTACCTGTCTTATCGAATACGACTAATTTTGTCTTTGAAAGAATTTCAAGATAATTCGAGCCTTTCACAAGTACGCCCTGTCCGCTTGCACCACCGATACCTGCAAAAAAGCTGAGAGGAATACTGATAACCAATGCACAGGGACAGCTGATTACAAGGAACGTCAACGCACGGTAAATCCATATACCCCAGTCGGCAGAAAGTCCCATAAGAAGCATACGTACAAGTGGCGGAAGTATTGCCAATGCCAACGCACTGTAACAGACAGCCGGAGTATAGAACTTCGCAAACTTTGCGATAAAGTCTTCTGATTTTGATTTGCGTGAACTTGCATTTTCCACTAAATCAAGAATTTTAGATACAGTGGATTCGCCAAACTCTTTAGTTGTCTTTATTTTCAACACGCCTGTCATGCTGATACAGCCACTGATAACTTCATCACCGACTTTTGCTTCTCTTGGCAAACTCTCACCAGTTAATGCACTTGTATTCAGGCTTGAATTTCCCGCAACAATAACACCGTCAATCGGTACTTTTTCACCTGGCTGAACAACTATTATACTTCCTATTTCAACTTCATCAGGGTCAACCTGCTCCAGTTGTCCGTCAATATCAATATTGGCGTAATCCGGACGAATATCCATAAGACTGCTGATATTACGACGGCTCTTGCCAACTGCATATCCCTGAAACCATTCGCCAATCTGATAGAACAGCATAACAGCAATCGCTTCCAGATATTCGCCGTTCTCGTAAATAGCAAGTGCCATAGCTCCGACAGTTGCCACAGCCATGAGAAAGTTTTCGTCAAATACCTGTCCGTTCCTGATACCTTTGAACGCTTTTTTAAGAATATCATACCCGATAATGAAATAGTCAGCCAGATAGCAGGCGAAACGAATCCAACGTCCAGCAAATGTAAATAGATACTTGTCAACAGTATTGAATATTTCCGCTGAAATGAATTGAAGTCCTAAAAGAACCGTGGCAGAAATTAAAATACGAATCATCATAGTTTTCTGCTTTTTGGTCATACCACCTTTACGGCTTACAAATGTAAGAAGGCATACAGCCGTTATAACGACAATTCCAAGCAATATGTCTACAATAAGTTCCTGCATATAAATAACTCCTTTCAAAATATGTTTAATATTTCATATGTTATTCAGTAAAAAAAGCACCCCTCAAGCTGTCAGGATATACTTCAAGGGTGCTGTCTCGTTATGTTCCTTATCAGAGAGCAATTTCGCAATCCGGTTCAACCTTTTTACAGGCTTTAAGAACGTCCTGCATAACGGCTTTCGGTTCGTAACCGTCAGCAAATTCAACAATCATCTTCTGTGTCATGAAGTTTACTGTAGCTGTTGCAACGCCTTTAGTCTTACGTGTGGCATCTTCCATAAGATTAGCACAGTTTGCACAGTCAACTTCTATTTTGTAAGTCTTTTTCATGGTAGATTTCCTCCTCATAAAAATTTTTTTATTCAACGATTAAACACTTGCTTAATTGTTATGAGTATAGTATAATATAAACAGGTCAAAAAGTCAATATACCCTGTGAGTGTTTTTCCAAACGGACGAAATTTATTTCCAGACGGGTTAAAATCACTCATAACGAAAGGAGCAAATGCAATGTCTGATAAAAAACTACCTCATCAGCACGGAGAATCAAAGGAAATGGAGTTGATACAGGAACAGATAAACTGTATAAGTAACTTCCAGACCGTAGCCGACATACTCAAACAGCTTGGTGATACTACAAGAATCCGTATTTTTTGGCTTCTCTGTCACTGCGAAGAATGTGTTATCAATATTTCTTCTATAATGGATATGTCAAGTCCGGCAGTAGCACATCATCTGAGACTGTTAAGAAACAGCGGACTTATTATATGCCGTCGTGAGGGCAAGGAAGTCTATTATTGTGCCTCTGATACGGAACAAAGCCGACTTCTGCATCAAATAATCGAACAGGTTATGGAAATTGCTTGTCCTGAACAGAAAGGTGATTATCATGAATAAAGAATTACATCATATTGAAACTATGTTACAGTCCGTTACGAACAGCAATATAAAGCATATTTCCCTGTATCATGGGATAGACCTTTATTTCTATACCGTCAGTATAGATACTTTTTCCGTTCATCATCAGAAAATCAGTCATATCATGGAAATTAACTATTGTAGGACGGGACGGCTCGGCTGGGATATGGAAAATGGTAACAAAATATATCTTGGTTCGGGTGATTTTGCCTTGCATACTCTTGATGCCTGTTGCGATTCTACCCTATATTTTCCGACCGGAAACTATGAGGGACTGACATTATATATCGACTTCAACGAACTTGCAACAAATCCCCTTGAACTGTTGGAAGAAACAGGCATTTGTCATGAACTTTTCAGCAATAAATTCTGGAATAAAGTTTCATTTGCTTCTTTTTCGGGAAATACACAGACTGATGCTATATTTTCAGCGTTTTATGACCTGCCTGAACATCTGCAACTTGCATATTATAAAATTAAAAGTATTGAATTACTTCTTTATTTAAGTACAATGCAAACCAATAACGATTGCTATTTGACGGAATATCGGTCAGAACAGATAGAAATTATCCGTAAAGTGCATGACTATCTAACGGATAACATCGGTAAACATATTACTATTGAGGCGTTATCACGTCAATATCTGATTAATCCAACTACTCTTAAAGCGGTTTTCAAGTCCGTTTATGGAAATTCCCTTGCTTCCCACATAAAAGAACATCGTATGGAATTGGCTTCCAAACTTCTGAGAGAAACTGATTTGAATATTGCTCAGATTAGCGAACAGGTCGGATATGAAAGCCAAAGCAAGTTTACAGCTGCGTTTAAAGCATATTATCAGATATTGCCCAAAGAATACAGAAAAAAACTGATTAAAGCTAAGTAAGGATAAAAAAAGTTGCTGTTATCAGCAACTTTTTTCAAATGTATACACTGTATACATTTGTATACATAGAATTAATAAATAAACGTGAGTTCGATGAAAAAAATAGAAAAAACCGCCGAAATCTGTTATAATGAGA
>CAMWVV010000066.1 GCA_947177755.1 uncultured Ruminococcus sp.
ACATAATTTTATAAAAATCAATAGATTTTAAAAAAAATAATATTATAACTAAAAATATATCATAACAAAACCACACAAAACATATAGACATTTAAGGATTAATATGTTATAATTAATGTATCATAATATAATAAGGAGGTATTTTCTATGAAAATGATGTTTATTGGTGCTAACCATGAAGTAACAGGAAGCTGTACATATATTGAAGCGTGCGGTAAAAAATTCCTTGTGGATTTCGGCATGGAACAGGGTGAGGACTCTTTTGAAAATGCCCAGATACCCGTTGCTCCGTCTGACATAGATTTTGTACTTCTTACTCACGCACATATAGACCATTCAGGTATGCTGCCGCTTCTGTATGCAGGAGGTTTCAGCGGTGAAATTCACTCAACAAAGGCTACCGCAAATCTTTGTTCGGTCATGCTTAGGGATTCCGCACACATTCAGGAATTTGAGGCAGAATGGAAAAACCGCAAGGCACGCCGTCGTGGTGATGAGGAATATGAACCGCTTTACACCATGAATGAAGCTATAGGTGCATCGGAACTCTTTGTCCCTCACCCATATGAAACACCTGTTGAAATATGTGACGGAATAACCGTTTTATTCCGTGATGCAGGTCATCTTTTAGGTTCGTCAAGTGTTATAATAGACCTTACAGAAGATAACATAACACGCAGAATGGTATTCTCGGGAGATATAGGCAACATAAATCAGCCACTTATCCGTGACCCTCAGTATATCGAAAGTGCTGATTATGTTATAATGGAATCGACTTACGGAAGCCGTATTCACAACCGCCCGACAGATTACGTCACGGCACTTGCGGACGTTCTCCAGAAAACTTTTGATAAGGGCGGAAGTGTTATTATCCCCTCTTTTGCGGTTGGCAGAACACAGGAAATGCTTTATTTCATACGTCAGATAAAATCAGACAATATGATAAAAGGTCATGATGATTTTCCCGTATACGTTGACAGTCCGCTTGCAAACGAGGCTACTGACATTTTTATAAACAACCGTGAAAGCTGTTATGACGAAGAAGCACTTTCGTTTGTAAGAAAGGGCATAAATCCGATAGTTTTCGACGGTCTTATAAGAACGCTGACAAGCGATGACTCCCGTGCAATAAACAGTGATTCACGACCGAAAGTAATTATTTCGGCAAGCGGAATGTGTGAGGCAGGACGTATAAAACATCATCTCAAGCACAATCTATGGAAACCCGAAAACACTATACTTTTCGTCGGTTATCAGGCAATAAACACTCTCGGCAGAAGTCTTGTGGACGGTGCAAAAAAAGTAAAGCTTTTCGGCGAAACCGTAACAGTATCTGCAAAAATACAACAGCTCCCGGGGGTAAGCGGTCATGCAGATTCGGCAGGTCTTATGAAATGGGCTGAATCAATATCGGGAGTAAGAAAATTCTTTATCAATCACGGTGATTCTTCTTCCTCCGAAATTTTCGCACAGAAACTTCGTGACGAACTCGGTGCGGACGTTTACGTCCCATACAGCGGTGCTGAATTTGATATAACAAACGGCGTTGTAACTATTGATGCTGAACCACGCCCCGTCCCGAAAAAATCACAGCACGCAAATGAAAACATCTGTTATAATAATCTCGTTATGGCTTCGGAAAGGCTTTCACGTCTTATTCAGAAATCTTCAGGACGTACAAACGCCGATATGAGACAGCTTGTCGACGCTATCAACAAACTATGTGACAACTGGAAACTGTAAAATATTTTTGATATTATTAACAAAATTATTTGGGAAACTTTGTTCATACTGAAAGAATTTTCTTAAAACCATTGATTTTTTTACGGATATATGATATAATTATCTTAGATAAGTATATAAACTTATATTAAAAAATAAAATCATATCTATTCAGGAAAGGTGGAAGGTTATGAAAAAAATAATTTCAGCTCTGGCAGCTATTCTGTGCGTTGCAGGAAGTATGGCTGTTATGGGCGGTGTACCGTTCAATAAAAATACAAGCGGTTCGGCTGTCGTTGCCTATGCGGAAGATACTGAGGGTGGTATATATGCGGACAGCTATAATTATTCTTATGCTGACTCTTCTGTTTATACAACAAAACTTACTCAGGTAAAGGCAACCCTTTCAGACACAACAACAAAATCTGATTCCGACGCTTTTTCTTGGGTTGACGACAACGGAAATGCCTACTCAATATATAAAGTAGTCATAACTTCAAAGCAGAACGGAAAATCTGTTACAAATCTTACAGAATACCGTATAGCTATTACCAAACCTAAGGAAACTAATCTTGATATGACCATGAATGATGTCATATCTGTACCCGAAGAAGTAAAAACCTATGTTTCCGAAAAGCTTAAAAGTGAAATTACAGGAAATACGGCAACTGTTATAGGAAACAGTGCCCTTGCCAACTCATATCTTAAAACCATTGACCTTGACGGCGTAGAATACATAGGTACAAAAGCTTTCAGCAAATGCCAGTACATCACGGAAATAACAATTCCTGAATCAGTGAAGTTTATAGATTCAAACGCATTTGAAAACAGCGGTCTTAAAACCCTCACGGTAGAAAACGAAATGCCCGTAATTCCTGACGGTTTCTGCATGGGAACAAAACTCACAAACATTAAGTTTGCTTATCCCGAATACATAAGGAAAATCGGTGCAAATTCTTTCAAATCCACACCGCTGAGCGAACCTATCTTCTCGGAATGGTACGGCAAGGACGTTTCAAATTATGAAACTTTTACGGTCGGTGACAGTGCATTTGAAAACTGTACTTCAATAAAATCCGTGAAAATGCCCGACAATCTCATTGCACTCGGAAAATCGGTATTCAAAGGCAATACAAGTATGAGTACACTTGTTTTCGGAAAAAATACCATTCAGGCAGACAGGGAATGTTTCAAAGGCTGTACCGCCCTTGACTCGATAACTTTCAACAATGTTCTCAACTCGCTCGGCGGAAGTGCTTTTCAAGGCTGTACCGCCCTTAAAACACTGTCGGGACTTCCGAACAGCCTTTATGACTGGACTCCCGAAAACGAAACTATGGGCAGAGGCTTTGCAGGCGGAATATTTGCAGACTGTACAGCACTCGTTTCGGCAGACCTGCCGTCATCTCTCACAAGGATTCCCGAAAGCTGCTTTGCAGGCTGTACATCACTTAAAACCGTTTACAATGCCGGAAATATCGTAAAAATCAAGGAAGGAGCATTTAAAAACTGCAAGAACCTTCTCGAAGCGGTATATACGGACGTAACTGAAATCGAAAAAGACGCTTTCCTGAACTGTTCAAGCCTGCACACTCTTGAAGTGGGCAAATGTTCCTCAGTAGGCGACCACGTTCTTGACGGCTGTTCTTCACTTTCTTCCATAACTCTCATTTCTGATTCTTATGGTGAATATGTTTTTGCAAACTGTTCAAAAGCCAAGAGTATAAAAATAAAAACAGACAATATGGAAAAAATACCTGTAGGTATGTTCTCGGGCTGTTCGTCGCTTACTAAGGTAGACAGCGATATTTCAAAAATTTCAATTGTAGGAAAAGAAACTTTTGCAAACTGTACTTCCCTTGAAAATATAAATCTTCCATCACTCAGAATTATTGAGGAAAGCGGTTTCATGAACTGTACAGCACTTAAAAGTATTTCGGCAAGCGAAAATGCAATAAAAGCTGAAGACTACGGTGCAAAGTGTTTCCAGAACTGCACTTCACTCACTGTCGGCGTTACAGGAACTATATCCACAATCGGTGCTAATGCATTCCAGAAAAGCGGTATAACAGACATCAATCTCAACGGAATGACAGGCGGTACTGTAGTAGTGGGAGCATCTGCATTTGCAGACTGTCCGAACCTTACACACGCTATAATTCTTTCCGAAAAAGTAGCTGACTTCTCAGTGGGAGCAGGTATATTTACAAACTGCCCGATAGTCGAAACGGTTGTTTATGAAGGTCCTGTTATCACAGACAATATGTTCAAAAACTGTACTCTTCTCTCAAGAGTTGAAACAAATGCCACAACCATAGGAAAGAATGCATTTGAAAACTGCACAAATCTTGTTGAAGTTGATGCAAGAAAGAGTTTCCCGTCTGCTCCGATTATTGCAAAGGAAATTGCAGATGCTGCTTTCAAGAACTGTTCAAGCCTTATGTATCTCCCGTCAAATGCTTCAACGTCATTCAGCGGAAAAGAACAGTATTACGGCTGTGAATCAATTACATCTGCTCAGATGAGTATGCTGACTGAAAATATGTTTTATGGATGTACGAATCTCAAAGATGTTACTCTTAAAGGCATAATTTCCACGCCAAAGGGTGCTTTCCAGAACTGCACAAGCCTTGCCAACTTTGACTTCAAAAACTTCATTTCTATCGGTGCAAACAGTTTTGCAGGTTCGGGTATTACTTCCGTAACGTTAGACAACGCTCAGACTATTGATATAGGTGCATTCAGTGGCTGTAACAGTCTGACATCAATAAATGTAAGTGCAAAGGAAATCAGGAAAACCGCTTTTTCAAACTGCCTCTTCCTCGAAAAAGCAGACATATTTGCCGAAACTATCGGAGACAGTGCATTTGCTGGCTGTGCTTCCCTCAGAGAGCTTACATTACAGACAGGTGAAACACGTAAACTTACTTCTGTAGGAGCAAAAGCTTTTGTAAATTGTAATGTTCTCTATGAAGTTATTGTACCGAATAATCCGACTATAGGAAATTATGCATTTGGTTATATAAACAATACAAAAGTCAACCCCGACTTCCTGCTTGTCGGTGAATCGGGTTCATCTGTTCAGTCGTATGCCGAAAAATCAAATATTGCATTCCAGGACGTAAGCACTTTTAATATTGACGAACGACGTCAGAACAGAAACACACCTGGAGATATAGACGGTAACTCCCTTATCTCAATCGCCGATGCAGTAAAACTTCAGAGCTGGCTTGTCGGCAAACAGACAACAGGCATAGTTGGTACAAATATGGATTTGAACGGCGACGGACGTTCCGATTCATTCGACCTTGTACTCCTCAGACAAAAAATTATAGAACTCAACAATTAATATAAGCAGACTCCCCTGTATCAATCAGGGGAGTAATTTTTTATTTATAGACAGCTTTTATTGTCAGGTCACTTTCAGGAACAATATTTATTTCGGAGGTTTTTATTTCTTTTGAGGAAATACCGTCTCCGCTTATCTCCCACTTCACAAACTTATAACCCGATTCTGCTTCTGCTTTCAAAGTAATACTGTAATCGGAAAAATACTGACCGCTCCAGCTGTTTCCCGAAAAATCGGGGGTAATTGTATTTATTGTCACACTTCCCTGTTTCGCATTGTTTTTTATGGTGACATTTTTAAGCGAACCGCTAAGACCGAGTACGTTTTTAAGGCTGTCCGACGCATATGTAAAACGGTTTCTGTAAAATTCTGCTATAACATCACATTCGCTGTCAAACCTGCTCACACCATTTGACTGGATAAAAGAACTTGCATAGAATCTCTCGCAAGTATCAAGAATCTGCTGACGGTAAGTTTCCCTGTAATAATCAATAATTTTATCTGTTTTTTCAGAACTGAAATTATAGTTTGCCATATCCATAAAAGTGATACAGAACTTTTCCTTAAAATCGGAATTGCGGAGAAGTTTTGTAAATGTAAGGCTTATATAGTCGTTATATCCTCTTATTCTTCTGAAAACGTCTGAAGTATAGACCGTATCGGTATTTTTGTAAAGACCTGTTGAAAAATCGGTATCAAAGAGAAACATTCTCCACCTGCCGTCTGAATATGGATTTGACTTGTCAATCTTATTTGAACGCCATACGGCAAAATTATTCCACGGCCAGTCAGAATTACACCAGTAAATCTGCATACTGAAATATTCAATCAGACTGTCTATGTCAACTTTACTGCAAAACTCCTTGTAATTCTCTTCAACAGTCATATCGGAATATGCCGATTTTCTAATAATACTGTTCCAGTCTTTCAAATCTTCTTCTGTTCCCTCTTCAACCTCACTGTTTTTTATAATAGCAACGTTTTTCTTTTTTATGTCATAATGATTTTTAATGTAACTGTCGTCTACCTTTTCGGTAAGGGTATAGAAACCCCAGAATTCGCCGTCAATAAACACCATGCACTCATTCATGGACTGCATTGTAAGATTACGGTCGCTGACAAGTTTCTGATTAATATTGTCTCTCAGATAAGAATAAGCCGTATCGTTTCCGGCATTCCTCAGGACAACGGAATCATATTTATTTATCACTTTTCCTGTAATACTGCTTACAGCTGTTCTGTCGAAGAAATCATATTCAAGCTTTGAATTTCCGTATTCGTCACGTGCATATATATTGAAGCTTTTCTGCGGTGTTGACCGTGAGGTTGCCCCCTTAATGCGTATACCTACATTCTGTGAAAGAACTTTTTTCCCCTTGTCAAACACTTCAAAAACCGCTTCACGCTCCCAGTCCCTGCCCTTCTGTGTATAGTTTGCCTGCTTGTTCCAAGCCTCAATACTGTTTGAATTATATATATCATATATTCTTCCCTGTACATATATACCCGTGTTGTAGTCAAAAAGATTCACAGGGTCTGTAACGAGTGAAACAACTTTCATATCCTTATAATAAGATGAGTTTGTTTTTCCGAGAAAATAGACTGCTGTAATTGTATCACTTTTTCGTCCTACTTCGTCAACCGCAACGGCACGTATAACAAAAGCCTTGTCAACGTTCTTTCTTGGAGCAGTCGCACCATATGAACTTATATCGGTTCTTGCACTATAGACATTAGGCGTGTCGGATTTGTCACAAACCCTTATATGAGCGTTGTATTTTGTCGAATTAACAGACGGTTCACTTCCATCAAGAGTGTAATACACTGTTGTCCCTTTAGGAACATCAACCGAAAGCATAAAATCATTGTCATAAAATCCACTTTCATGCGAAAAAGACGGCTCGTCAACTACAATTACTTCATTCGGGGAAATATTGCTTTTATTCGGTGTACATTCAAGATTAAAATATTTACCGCTTCCGTCGGGATACTGACCGTATGAAGTATCAGCCTCAATACTTCCAAAAATAACCCTGTCCATTTCCTTTCCGAACCTGTTTGTAAGAACAAGCATATTTTCACCTGCCGAAAAATCAAGAGGTGCTGTTTTCATATCCTCATGTTCCGCCATATCACAGAAAATAATTTTTCTTTCTCCTGACTGTAAAACAACATTTGCAGGAAAACTGAATTTATAAGGGTCTTTAGGGTCGTCGGAAAATCCCCATCCGCTTATATCGGCAGAATAATTTGAAGCGTTATATATTTCAACCCATGCACAGACAGTACCGTCGGGAGCTTTGTAAAAACTGTTTTCCGTACATATTTCGTTTATACTTACACCGATAACCGACTTTGCGGAATATGCGTTAAACGGAAAAATTTCTGCCGTATTCAGCATAACACAAACGCACAATATTCCTGAAAGTATTTTAAATATAAAATATTTATTTATGAAAATTCCTCCTTTAAATCAAACAATATGCCTATTATAACATAATATAAGAATTTTGTAAAGAATACAACATAAGAATATGAACGTCAAATTATGTGTGTAAAATATGTTTAAAATTAACAAAAATTTTCCAAACATGGTGAATGGGGTTGAATTTTTAGTCAAAGTATGATATAATATAGTGAAAATCTGTAAAGAATTTTACCGAGTGCGGTAAGGAGGACTGAAAATGGATACAAGCAGAATAAAAAGGCTTGACAGTATATTTGAAACCTTTTCTATTATTGCAGAGGGCAATTATGTTTATCTTTGTGATATGAAATACAATTATTCAAGATGGTCAAAAAGTGCGGTGGATTATTTTAATCTGCCGGATAATTATATGTATAACGCCGGAACTATATGGGAAGAACATATCCACCCCGACGACCGTGAAAGTTATCGCAACAGTATTAAAAAAATTTTTTCAGGACAGGACAAGGGTCATAATATGCAGTACCGTGCCAAATCTGCTGACGGCAATTATGTTGTATGTACGTGCAGGGGTGCAGTAATAAGAGACGAAAACGGTGAACCCGAATATTTCGCAGGTGCTATAAAAAATCACGGTTCACTGAGTTATATAGATACAATAACGGGTCTGAGAAGCCTTTATGGATTCTTTGACGACCTTAAAACACTTTTATGGAAAAGAACAAAAACTATCGCTGTAATAATAGGAATCACGGGTTTCTCAGTTATAAATGATGTTTACGGCTACAAATTCGGCAACAGAGTTCTGAGGAAGTTTTCAGATTTGCTACAGAATATCTTCGGAAACGCTGGGGCGGTATACCGTATGGACGGAACAAAGTTCACTATACTTACCCGTAATATGAGCAAAAATGAAATTTCGGCTCTTTACAGTGAATTACAGGAACAGGCTTCTCATACTTTTTTTATTGAAGACGAAAGAATAAGTCTGTCACTCAATGCAGGGCTTATGGTAATAAACGATTTCAATATTGCCAGTGAAACAGTATATTCATGCCTTAAATATGCATATTATGAATCAAAAAACAGACGGCTTGGCGATATGGTGGCATTTGAGAACGTCCAGAACGGTGACAACAAAAAATTTATCGAAAAGCTGAATGTGATACGCAACAGTGTTATTGAAAACTGTCAGGGATTCTATCTCTGCTATCAGCCCATTATGTACGCCGATACCGAAAGGCTGAAAGGCATGGAAGCTCTTATCCGCTGGAAAAACGACAAATACGGAATTGTTCCGCCTGTTCAGTTTGTTCCCGTTCTGGAACAGGACGTTTTATTCCCCGAACTCGGAAAATGGATTCTGAGGCAGGCAATGACAGACGGAAAGATTTTTCTTGAAAAATATCCTGATTTTATCATGAATGTAAATATATCATATGCACAGCTTGAAAGAAGTGATTTTGTTTCCGACGTTTTCAGTATTCTTAAGGAAACCGGCTTCCCTGCTGAGAATCTCTGCCTTGAGATAACGGAAAGGTGCAGACTTCTTGACATTGACGTTTTAAATAATATGTTCAGAATTTTCAGAGAACATGGTATTAAAATAGCCCTCGACGACTTCGGGACAGGATTTTCTTCACTCGGTGTACTCCGCACACTCCCTATTGATACCGTTAAAATCGACAGGGAATTTGTAAAGGACATAGAAAAAAGTTCTTCCGACCAGAACACTGTAAAATTCATCTCTTCACTTGCAGGTGCTTTTTCGGCAGAAGTATGCGTTGAAGGAGTTGAGACAGCCCAGATGCGTGACTTTCTGCGTAAATACGGTATAAAAAGTTTTCAGGGATATTATTATTCCAAGCCTGTTCCGAAAGAAGAATTTATTAAAAAAGACTTTTAATCAGAACTTTCCTATAACAATTCTGCAAAGCCCCCTGCTGATTGATTGCAGGGGGGATTTTGTTATTTACTGTAAACATTTCCTGAAAACACAACTATAATTAACATAAATGTCAGTTATGGTTGGTTGACATAATATTTTATAAGCCGATTTGTCATAATAACCAATAATATCCCTTCTTTGACGAGGGATATTTTTATGCTGTCAATTGATTTTTACTGTCGGAAATGATATACTTATATAGAAAAAAATATTTATAGAGGTGTACAAAATGAGCCAGTTCAGAAAACAACACATGACTATATCATGGCACGAAATAATTGAAAGTGAAGTCACTGTCCCTGCAATAGACGCATCACTGAAAGAAAAAGCCACGCTTGTCGGACGTGTGGGTCTTATGATGCTTTCGGTGGGTACTGGTGCATGGAGGGTGCGTGCATCAATGAATAAAATATCAAGAGCATTAAATATAACCTGTACCGCAGATATAGGACTTCTTGCTATAGCGTATACGTGCATTGAAAACGGAGAAACCTACACGAACGCCCTTTCAATCAACACCACGGGAGTAAATACCGACCGTCTGAACTGTCTTGAAGAGTTTGCTGACGGTTTTCAGGAAAGAGCGGGAAAATATTCCGTTGAACAGTTTCATAGAATACTTGATAAGTTTCAGGAAATGCCGGCAAACTATAAAGCGTGGAATTTAGGGCTTGCCTCTGCAATAGCGTGCTGTGCGTTCACCTTTCTGCTCGGCGGAGGAGCTGTTGAAATGATATGTGCATTTTTCGGGGCAGGTGTGGGAAACTTTGTCAGAAAAAAACTTCTTGAAAAACATATAACACTTCTTGCAAACGTTACTATAGGGGTTGCTTCGGCGTGCTGTGTATACGTTCTGCTACTGAAACTTGCTGAAATACTCTTTAATGTTTCAAGTGTACATCAGGCTGGTTATATATGCTCAATGCTTTTCGTGATACCGGGATTTCCGCTTATTACGGGCGGAATCGACCTCGCAAAGCTTGACCTGCGTTCCGGACTTGAGCGTATAACATACGCACTGCTGATAATTATCATGGCAACTCTAACAGGCTGGATAACGGCAACAATCTTTCATTTCCACCCGTCCGAGTTCAATGAGCCTGAACTTACCCCCGTACTTACAGTTATACTGCGACTTGTAACAAGCTTCTGCGGTGTATACGGCTTTTCGCTTATGTTCAACAGTCCGAGAAAAATGGCTTTCACTGCCGGAATAATCGGAATGATTGTAAATACACTGCGTCTTGAACTGATAGACTTCACATCAATTCCCGTAAGTGCAGCGGCATTTGTGGGTGCATTGTGTGCAGGACTTCTTGCATCGGCACTCAAGAAAAAAGTAGGTTATCCGAGAATAACACTTACAGTGCCGTCAATAGTAATAATGGTTCCCGGAATGTTCATGTACAAAGGAATATACTACATGGCTCTCAATGACATACAAACAGGTGCTTTATGGCTTACAAAAGCACTTCTGATAGTCGTTGCACTTCCTTTGGGTCTTATTTTCGCACGAATCCTCACAGACAAGAATTTCAGAAAAAGCAGTTAATAAAATTAACAAATCCCCCGAACCGTATAAAAACAGTTCAGGGGATTTTTTTATAAAACTTTCTTTTGTCTGTTTATCTGTAAAGCGGATTCATTCAGAACTTAAATTCATAATGTCGTGTTGATTGTTCCTCTTTTGCCTTTTCAGCTTCAATCTGTTGATGTTCAATCTCTGCCTGTTCTGCCAATTCGGAATATCTTTCATCTTCTGCATTTAATATAGCATTTTCGGCTTCAATCCGTCTCTGTTCATTTTCTTCTTCAGCAGTCGGAAACTGATGATAATTTTCGTCGTCAACGGTTATTACTTCAGTAAGTTCTGTGCAACGGGAAGTAAAAACAACAGCTGTGTCCGAAGCACTTGAAAAAATTATTCCCGACTGTGAAAAATACATTTTCAGCGTTTTCAGAATTTCTGTATCATACGGCACTGCAACAACACTTATATCGCTTTCTGAAAAACTATGCAGACCAAGAGAATAGTAATCTATACCTGTTATGTCGCTTTCTTCAACGTCTGTAATATTTTCGGGTGTTATATATGTGTACGCAATGCTGTTTTCGTCAGACGTTTCGCCATTGAATAAAGACGTTTTTATAAACAGCGACTTGTTTTCTTCGGGCATAGCCGTAAAGCCATCAAAGCAGACAGAATTTTTCCATGCACCTTCTGCCTTGATATCGGGAGTGTTGTTTATATCATAATAATATTTTTCGGGTTCTTCGTCAATTCTGTCACCATAATAAAGAACCTGTGAAACTATTTTCTGTACTTCGTCGCCAGACTTAAAAATACTCTCATACTCAAAAGATGCTAATGAAACTTTATTTTCATTTTTGTCCATGATATAGGATTCAGCAGTAATGGCAGGTGTAAAATTGACTTTTACAGCCTCATTCAGAACCCAGTCAGATGCATTCACCTCAGAATCAATACTTTCAAAGTCCTTGTCTGTAAACTTTGCCTTTGAATCGGCAACAGCTATAAAGTTTGACTGAATGTATTCGTCCATATATTCAACCGCATAAATCTGATTTGTCGGAATATCGTTATAAGTCCTTACGAAAATTCTTACATTCACATTGTCTTTTCCGCAGTCCTCAAACGGACAGTCATAAAGAGGAGTTACAAGCTTATCATATTTAATATAGTCGTCAAGCGGAATATCATATATCCTGTAACTGTTTTTTGCCGTTTCGCTGTTTATTTCGTCGATAATCCTGTTATACGTTTTTTTGGAGTTCCTGCTGAAATTGGCTATCATGTTGTTAAAAAAGGCACTTTTCGGAATGACAGCCACACACAGCACACAGGCAATAACCCCAGCCGTCCATTTCAGAAACGGCAGTTTTTTACTTTTTCCGGTAATGTTTTCAAGGTCACAGACGACGAATCCGCTTTCGTAAAAATCCGAGTTTTTTTCAGGAAAAGCTTTTGCGGAAATCCTGTCAAAACAATCTACAGATGAGGAAAGTTCATTCATTTTGTCTTTCAGTAACTTTTCAAATTCCTGATTTCCGTTCAAATCATTATTCTTCACTTGTCAGCACCTGCCTTTTCCTGTAAGATAGCAATAGCTTTTTTGTACCTTGATTTTACCGTACTTTCGGGAGATTTCATAATTTTCGCTATTTCCTTGAAAGTAAGTTCAGAACAGCATTTCAGCACAACAATCTGACGTTGTTTGTCGCTGAGCTGTTCAAGAAGATGATTTATATAAATACTGTTTTCAACAGTCTTGTCTGCTTCGCCGTAGCTCCTGATATATATATCAGAACTTCCATTCTCTCTTTTGTATTTCCGACGAAGTTCAAGTGCAACGTTGCGTGCAATTGTAAGAATAAAACCCTTGCCGTCTCCTTTTTTTGCAGAAAAACGTTTAATCTGAGTAAGCCTTACAAAAGTTTCGGTAACACAATCTTCAGCAAGATGATAGTCGGACGTTATCCCGAAAGCAACCGCAAAAACGCTGTCTTTAAACATATTGTAAAGTTTCTCCAGTTTTTCCTTTGATTCCGAACAGCCTGCAATAAGTTCATTGATATTTTCGGTGCATATTTCAAAATCCGTATTATTATTCTGTTCGCAGGGATTAAATAATGCTGAAATTTTACCGTCACCTCCGGCATAAAGTTTAGAATCGGCAGTCAAAATCCGTCACTCCTTTCGATAACAAGGGTTCATGAAAAGCTTTTCATATATAAGTGATTTTAAAGGGCAAAAAAGACGAAATTTTTCAAAAAAATTTTTCGGAATTTTTTGAAAACCGTTTTTCAGCTATTATACGTGGTTTTCCGAATCAGACAGATTTAAAATAATAATATCTGTTATAAAAAAGTGTTAACCACGGTTAACATCAAAATTCTGCGTAATACCGTTCTTAAGTTAATTATAGCAT
>CAMWVV010000067.1 GCA_947177755.1 uncultured Ruminococcus sp.
GAAGTTTACCAATTCAATTTCAAACAGGAAGTTTATCAATTTAACTTTAAACAGATGAAAAAACTTGTACACTGTTGTGTGTGAGTTGTCACATCAAGATACAATGAAATCTAGAATATCAGTTTCAACTTCTCCGTCGGTATGAACATTTACCTAACTCTGATGCACGGAGCTGTTTTTTACCTACTGTCATTACTGGTGGATGCTATCTCTGAATCTTGATTCCAGATTACCAGCTCCGGCTTCTCTGGTGTCAAAGCTTGCTGTTGGTAATAAGAATACAACAGTCCTGCAATTCTGTTCTGGTCAATCTGTAATTCACACCCTGTTATTCTGCTATTAGCAATAGTCTCTTCTATTTACCTAAGCACTTCTCTCTCTCCTCGTTAGACTGCTACATATATATTAAATTTTTTTTCTTGCCTGTGCCAGCACATCTTTGTATTTCAATTCTGTATGGTCATAGTCCAGCTTGAAGTAATCCATCAGCGATTTCATATCATGCTGTGCTGAAAGGAAGACACTGATAAGCCTTTCATCTTTGTTCTCAGTCTGCCATTCTTTCAATCCCAGATAGTAATACAACTTATGAAATTCATCAATAAAGAACGGCACAATACCATTGGCAAGACATTGCTTAAACATCAGAAGTCTTCCGGTTCTGCCGTTGCCGTCATAGAACGGATGTATCCTTTCGTATTCTGTGTGAAAAGCTGCTATTTCATAGAATGTCAGTGTCGGTTTGTCATATGCAGCCAATAGCTTCTTCATCCGGTCGGCTACTTCTTCCGGCAAGGCTGTTTCCGTCTCACCAACCATATTTTCTTCCTGCTTGTATGCTCCAATGACTGCATCCGCATCCAACACACCTAACTTCAAAAGCCTGTGTAAATTCTTGATATACTCCTCTGTCAATGGCTCTGATACCGTGTCAAGTATATGGTCAAAGCATCTGAAATGATTCACAGTTTCAATGATGTCATTTACTCTGATAACTGTGCCGGCATCTGCCCCGATAGTCCTGGTCTCATAGATATACCGGGTCTGGTCATGCGTCAGTCTGCTTCCCTCAATATGATTGGAATTGTAGGCAAAGTCTATCTGCAACTTATGATAGATTCCGCCTTTATATCCAACAGCCTTTTCAGCATACAGCTTTTCAAGTAGTTTCATGCTGATGCTTCCTTTCTGCATTCTCTTCTCTCAGCAATTTGTCCAGTGTGTTCCGGCTGATTTTCAGCTTCCGTGCAAATGCAGCCTTTGAGAATGTCCGGTCTATCTGATAGCGTTCATATAATTCATCCCAGATTTTGAATTTCGTCCTGGTGATTTTCTTTCTGCCCTTGTACTTACCTTTTGCCTTGGCAATCGCAATGCCCTCACGCTGCCGTTCCAGAAGATTCTCACGTTCAAATTCATTGATGGCAGCAATCATTGTCAGCAAAAGTTTCCCTGTCGGTGTGCTGGTATCGAAATTCTCTTTGACAGAAAACAGAACCACGTCTTTCTTTTTCAGCAGCTCCACAACCAATAACAAGTCAGCTGTGCTTCTGGCAAGCCTTGAGAAATCATGCACATACACGGTATCTCCCTCACGGACATATTCCAGCATGGCTTTCAGCTGCGGTCTGTTGGCATCCTTAGCAGATACTTTTTCTTGAAACCATTTGTCAATCTGATATTTCTCCAGTGCCTGTATCTGCCGTTCTTCGTTCTGCTCTGCTGTAGACACACGGACATAAGCTACATTCATTTCCGTCACTTTCCTTTCTATTCTGGGCTACTCCCTATCTTCACTATTTCTTGTTGTTGAAATAAGCTTACTTATCATATTTTTTAGCAATCTGTTAATATACTTCTTTATACTCTAATTATACCATATTTCAAGTACAATGTCAAGCTTTCTCCCTATTTTCTGACTATTTCTATCATGTTGTTGCAACTATGATAACCTGTTGCTTCATATTCTGCTAGCAGGATTCATTGCTGTTCTTGTACTTGCTGTATGGATTACCTAAGCACTTCTCGCTCTTCTCCTGTCGCTAATCCTCTGTTCTTCGAAAAGTAATTTAATACCCTGACACCAGCAATCAAACTACAACAGGTCATATGACAGCTTGGTATCTCGATATCTCCAACATAGGGGTTGTATTTTCATTCTCTCAATTCATTATTCAGAATTGGTTTCCTTTGACTTAGCCTAAATTTGATTGTGATGACTGAATGAATCTTACTATCTGTTTTGCCTAAATACCTTCTTCTTTTTTCGTCAAAAAAATGTGTCTTAAACATACTTCGTATCTTTCGTATCTTTCGTATCAGAGGCTAAGAAAACATCTATATAATGCGATTTTTTTATGATACGAAAAAATAACGGAACAATAGTTCGTATCAGGTTCGTATCATTAGAAAACATGTATAAATATTACTAATAGTATATATATGAGATACAAATGATACAAATGATACAAAAACATGTTTTAAGAACAACAGTTCGTATCATATTTTTTTCTCTATATTTCTATACTTTTTGTTATTGTGATACGAAAGATACGAAAGATACGAAACTATGTTAAGGGGATATTTTCGTATCAGGTTCGTATCAGATTTCGTATCAGATTTTCCAGTATGTAAAAAAGCCATCAACATGATTGACGGCTTTGTTAAAAATATTTAACAGATTATTTTGGCATTGCAGATGCCATTAGTGAACCATCTGTCAAACGACAAATGTAAAATCCTCTGTCTCTTTTTTCTTCGGCTTTTCCCTCTTTAGTAAGTCCTGTGACAACTCCGGCAGGAAATTCAAGTCCGATTCCACGACTATGTAAATCAGTAAGTGCTTTATCAATATATTTCTTCGGTCTGCTTCCTAAAAAATCTTCTCCGCAGAAATCAATAATTTCAGTTCTGAAACGCTTGTAGGAAATTGGAATTTTCTTATTAGGTTCTGACAATGCAGTGATAACATCAATAATCACCTGAATATTGTCACTTTCATCTTGCTTTTCGTCAGCAATGTCAATCAACTTCTTTCCAGTACGAGCAGATTTTGTCAAATCATCCTCTGTCAGGTCGCTGAATCCATCCCATTCAAAGCGTGCTGTTTTGTTTTCGCCTTGATTGATAATCTTGTAGCATACAGATTTGGCTTTCATCTGATAGTTGGATTTGGTCTGGATGATAATACGGCGGTCTGAATCAGCTCCGAAAGAACGGATGCAGAGGGCAGAACGGGCGGAATCAATCAAGGCTGTACTTCCGGAAACCGCATTGTTGGCATTCTCTGTCTGTGGCATCTTATTCACATGAGCGACAACCAAAATTGCACAATGATATTCTTTGGCAAGTACAGTCAGAACATTGGTGACACCTCTGACATCATTTGCCTTGTTCATATTCTTGTCGTCACCTATATAGACACTCCACGGGTCAATAATAACCAGTTTAGGGTAAATTTCTTCCAAAAGGTCAGCTAACGCCTGAATCCTTGCAGTATCGACTTTATTCTGTGGCAGGAGAAAGCTATCCGTATCCAGGTCTTTTCTAGTTTTCGGCGTTTTCAGAACATAGCAGTTATCGGGATTTCCTCCGGCTTCTTTCATCCGGTTCAGGATAACACTTTCATTGTCTTCTGCTGAAATGAACAGTACTCTTTCTGGTTTTGTTGCAGTCTGCTGATTCCCATATCGAGGGAGCGTGCGTCCTGTTGTAATATCAGATGCAATGCCGACAGTCGCAAAGGATTTGCCTGTTCCGCCGGCAGCATACATAATCGTGATTTCTCCGATGGGAATGTAGGGATTCCACAAAAATTCCTGTGTTTCAGGTTTTACCTTTGATAGTTGGATAGCTGAATACTTGATTTTCTGCTTTGGAAATACTTCTGCATTATCATGCATCAGTTCTTCAAAGTCGCTGATATCCACATAGTTTTCTGTTTTCTGGATTGCATCCAGTAATCGTTCTATCGTCTGCTCTTGTCCAAGAGCTTCTGCAATGTCGCTGATATCGCCTTTTTCGGGACATTCATTCCAGATGCTCTTAGCTGAGATGATTTTGACAGACCTTGTAATTCTGCTGACATTCTTAGCAACTGTTTCCCCGTAAGTTTCCCCGGTCTTGTCGTTGTCGGTCAGAATGATGATATCGTGTCCCTGCAAGCCGTCATTGTACAGTTCCTCATGCCATTGCCTGGATTGTCCGCCATTTGGGAGTGAAGTTGCCAGGATTTCCATGTTGGCAAGGGTTTCCACATCCTTTTCACCCTCCACAATGATGACAGGGACGTCCGTATTGTTTTTATTGTTGTGTAAGGTATCGGCATTGTAGAGAGGAGCTTTCTGTCCATCTAGTCCGGCTTTCGTGAGGAATCTTCCTGTTTGAGGGTTGAACAGATACCAGACAGCGTTCTTTGTGCCGTCGGAGAACTTGTTGACAACTTTCTTGCCGAAGATACTGCCATCAGTGTTTCTGTAGGTGTGTGTACGTTCACTGATTTTCTGTCTGTTGGATGTATTATTTTCCAACTCATTCATAATTTCCATAAAATAGCTCTTTCTGGGTGCAAAAAAACTGCAACCCTTTGAATTTTTTAAATTTCCAAAGAATTGCAGTTAAAATACTCTTGACAAACAGCCCTGAATATGCTATAATAGGACTTGACATTTAAAGCTTATTATGATATAATAAGTCTAATGAGTATCAAAGACTGCGTTTCTTTGGTTCTCTGCTGGTAGAACATTCCCAGTGTTCTATCAGCTCTTTTAATTATAACATATTTTGCAAAGTTTGTCAATCGTATTTTTGAAAATTTCATACCACAATCCGACTCAAAATCAAATTACAAACATCATATTAAAAAATGTCCTGAATTTATCTCAGAACATTTTTCTTTTTTACCTATCAATTCACTATAAGGCAGTCCGTCAATCCGCAGACTGACAGATAGACATGACATAGTATTTGATATATTAGTATTTTATTGTGACGCAAAAACCACATTTGGAAAGTTCTTTTCCAAGCGGTGATTTTTCATTTTATTCTTTTATCAGGCTTGCAACAGCCTTGTTATTTTTTATATACTCATTACATTATCAGTCCACAGCTCGCATTGATTCATAACAGTAGTAATTGCATCCTCCATTCCCTCCGGTGGATAGCGATGGTCTTTCAGGAGCTTGCGTATCATCATACGCATTTTTGCTCTTGCACTGTTACGTTTCTGCCAGTCGATTGTACAGTTTTTGCGGAGTTTGTCCGTAAGTTCCTTTGTTATTGCAATAAGTTCAGTGTTTTCATAAAAATCCTTGATAGCCTGTGGTTTGGTGAGTGCGTCATAAAATGCAAGTTCATCAGCTGTTAGACCAAGTTTTTCACCTGTTTTTTGTGCCTCTTTGATTTGCTTTGCAAGGTTCAGCATTTCCTGAATGATTTCTTCATTTGTCAGCATACCATTCAGATAGCGGTTCATAGCATTTTGCATGATTTCACTGAATTTTTCCGCCTTGACAAGATTTGTCCGCTTGTAAATATGTACCTGCTCTGCAATCAGACGTTTCAACAGCTCAGCAGCAAGATTTTTTTCTTTCATTCGGGAAATTTCCTCAAGAAATTTTGAGTCGAATAATGAAAAATCCTGCTCCTTATCAGAAAAAAGATTAATAACGCCATCACTTTTTATACTCTGTTTCAGAAGTTCATGAATCTTTGCATTGATTTCAGAAAGTGATAGTTTCTTATTGCCATTTCCCTGATTCAGAATACGTATCAGCAGAACACGGACAGCCTCAAAAAAAGCGGATTCTTCACGTTCTGCCTGTTCTGCTATCGAAGAACAAAGTGACAATGCCTGTTTCAATAGCAATGCCTCTCTGGTATAACTTTCTCTATCTTTTTCACGGTTTCTGTCCATAAGGAAATTGACCGCACCTGTAATAGCCCGTCCTGCTGTCAGTTCATTTCCGCCGAAAAATGCAGAGTAGTCATAATGATGAAGTAAATCACGGCATATCTGTAATTTTTCCTGAAATTTAGGATAAGCAACCTTTGAAATATCCGTATTTCCGTAATTACTACGGTCACGGACGGTGTAATCATTCATAGCCTGTTTCAATGCACTTGCAATTCCCACATAATCGACAATAAGTCCGCCCTCCTTGTCACGGAACACACGGTTTACCCTTGCAATCGCCTGCATAAGATTATAGCCCATCATCGGTTTGTATACGTACATTGTCGCAAGGGACGGAACATCAAAACCGGTCAGCCACATATCTACAACAATGACGATTTTAAGTGGACTTTCATTGTCCTTGAATTTCTTTGCAAGTTCTTCTTTATGACGTTTACTGCCGATAATTTCGTACCATTCCTCAGGGTCTTTGTTGGATGATGTCATGACAACAGCGACTTTCTCCGTCCAGTTCGGGCGGATTTCCAGAATATGCCTGTAAATTTTCATAGCAATTGGTCTTGAATATGCAACAATCATTGCTTTTCCAGTAAGCAGATTTTCACGGTAATTTTCGTAATGATTAAGAATATCATCAACAAGGGATTTTATCGTATCATCATGACCAAGAATCTCTTCCATCTGTCCGAGTTCACGCTTACTCTGTTCGATTACCGCAGAATCAGCATTTATTGCCATAATATCATATTCTTTATCAATCAGCTTTAACGTTTTTTCGTCAAGTTTCAGTTTCATGACACGGCTTTCATAGTAAATAGGGCGTGTTGCCCCGTCCTTAACTGCTTGTGTCATATCATAAATATCTATGTAATCGCCGAAAACTTCACGGGTGTTTCTGTCCTCCGTAGAAATCGGCGTACCTGTAAAGCCTATATATGTAGCATTCGGGAGTGTGTCACGGATAATTCTTGCCGTTCCGATAATTTTCTTTGCGACAAGCTCTCCGTCCTCATTATTCGTCATTTTGATTTTTTCAGTCAATCCGTACTGTCCACGGTGTGCTTCATCAGCCATAACAATAATATTTCTACGTTCAGACAATGGCTCGCTTGATTCTTCAAATTTCTGCATCGTTGTAAAAATAATACCATTCGCTTTTCTGCCATCAAGAAGTGATTTCAGATGCTCACGGCTTTCAGCATGGATAGCCTCCTGACGTAAAAAATCCCTGCATTTCGCAAATTGTGTATACAATTGGTCGTCAAGGTCATTTCTGTCCGTAATTACAATGATTGTCGGGCTTTCAAGTTCGGACTGTAGCAGATGTGCATAGAACACCATTGACAGCGATTTTCCAGACCCCTGCGTATGCCAGAACACACCGCCTTTTCCATCCGTTATAACAGCTTTTTTCGTGGATTCTATAGCTTTTTTTACAGCGAAATACTGATGATAGCCTGCTAAAATCTTGAACTGCTGTAACCCCTCATCCGAGAATAAAATAAAATTTTTAAGTATATCAAGCAGACGGTCTTTCTGAAAAATTCCCTCAAAGAACGTATCGAACTGGGCATACTGTGTATTTTCATAACTGCCGTCTTTCGTTTTCCAGTCCATGAACCTGTCCTCGCTGGAAGTAATCGTACCTGCTTTGCTGTCGGACAGGTCACTCATAACACATATTGCATTGTAAATGAACATCGAAGGTATAGAGTGCATATAGTTGCGTATCTGTGTATAGGCTTCGGAAGCGTCCGTTTCTTCACGGGACGGCGATTTCAGTTCCATAAGCACAACTGGCAAGCCGTTTAGAAAAATCAAAACATCAGGTCGTTTTTCCTCATTTTCAATAAAAGCCCATTGATTAGCAATAATAAAAGAGTTATTCCCCGTGTTAATATAGTCCACAAGATAGCAGATTGCAGAACGTTCCTCGCCGTGTTGGGTGTATCGGACTTCAATTCCGTTCTGGAGATAGTCCATAAAGACAGCGTTTTTCTGTACGAGTTCACCGTTTTCAAAGTTCGTCAGCTTGTAAAGAGCTTCATTTATTGCATCTTCGGGAAGCGTGGGATTAAGTCGACCAAGAGTTTTTGTCAACTCGTCCATATACAGCGGACTTTTATAATCACGGTCAATATCATATCCGCAGATATGAGTATATCCCATTTCCTCGAAAAGCTGTATTATAGCTGTTTCGTAGCTTGCTTCGGTGTAGGGCATTGTTTATCATCTCCTTTATATTTCCACACTTGACATCTTTCTGCTGTCATATGTATATGTTTTACACTGTATCTGCTTTGTAGTCAGATCATACACACATAATGTTGGTAATTCAAGCGGCGGAGTAATATATTCAAACAATTTATACGGGGTATACCAAAACAAATAGTCGATCCCCTTATCAATAAAAGCATTGAGAAAATCATCATCTAAGAAGAAAAAGTGAGGACGACCACTCATTCCTTCTCCTTTTTGCAGTTGCTTTTTGGTATCAATAGGTTGCTCTGATTCGAAATAGGCTGACGATTCATCAAACACGAGAAATATTACTTTATATCCTGGATGATTCTTTTGGTATAGTGGAATGCTGTCAATATGCTTTGAAATAACTCGGCGAAAGCATTTTAAGTATAAATTATAATTATGATCTTCGTAAGTTGGTAGCTGCGTATCGCCATTTAAAAACACTTTTGCCCCTGGAAACTGAGCTAAAATCCCCGATTGCTCCAGTTCTTTAAGCATTTGTCTTTCATGAGCCATAGATGGATTATAAAGTTTTCCTTTTTTACCCTTGTGTTCGTGATCATTCACACGCATAACGTCCAGCATTATTTTAAACTCATCAGAATAAAAATCAGGAGGAGGGGCTGATTTATCAGCAGAATTTACCCAGTTATTCCATTTTTCCTGATTGCAGACTTTATCCAAAATGTTCTCTAATTCAGGATTTGGTGAAGGGAGTAGTGCTATTCTTTGTAGCCCTGTCATATAAAATAATTGCAGATGTTCAATAATGTCCGTTTCCTTTTCTCCAAATATCACAGTATTCCTCCTAACTTAAATGAAAATTTACGATTGCAAGCTACCTAAATCTTGACCTCTGATACGTCGATCTCACCATTCATCAGCTTCGGGAGCAGAGTGTCACGGAGAGCTGCAAGTCGCTGATTTCCCACTATTCCTGCTGCTATCTGTTCATACATTGGAGTGACAATGCCACAAAAACGAGCTATTATTTCCTCAGTAGGTAATAAGCAAGGGAAATCAAGTGTTGTTTTAGGTGTAGCTCTCTGTCTGCTGTTCGTTGAGCCTGTTGTATGGGTGCACAAGTAGTCTGAAAATGCTTGACTATCAATCAGTGAATAGAGATAGTCCTTGTGTTTAGGCTTAATCGCTTCATAAACAATGAACTCCGTAGAACATACCGGATTTTCAGATAAACAAAGAGGTCGCCAAATTCTTTTTGTATCAGGATTTAACTTTGAAATCATTACTGAATTAGTGGTAAGTATGTACTTGTTACTTTTTATCTCTTTTGCGTACTCAAATACAGGATAATGCTGTTCATCAAATGCAGGAATACTATAATGTTCTAAGTATAAATCAGGATTTTTTGTTGGATTTACGCTCTTTGTGCTAATGGTGGCTATTGCTCCAAGGGTTATTTCGCTCCAATCTTCGGGCATAACCCCACCAAACGGTTCAAAATCCACGAACCAAGACTTAAAAATCGCCTGTGCCTGCTCCTCAAGATTTTTGTTTATGCGGTTGTTGAGTTCTATTTTGTCGTCAAGGACAGACAAAACGGAGGCTATTTTCTGTTGAGTAGCAAGGTCAGGAATATCTATCTCAATATTTTCAAAGGTTTCTCTTGTTATAGTGTCAAATACTGAACCATGTGTATTATGCTTTAATACATTAACGTTTTCTAATAATAGATAATAAAGAAACATAGGATAAATATTTTCAATTGCCCTTAAACCATAACAAGATTGATTAAAAGCCATGGGAGATGGAATAATAGCTAATTCGCCGACAGTTCCTCTCGCCGAAATAATAATATCGTCCTTATTCAATAACTTGGTGGAACTGTTATTCAATCCTTTTTCTGTAATTCTTTTTTCAGTTTTTCCTACATATCGCCGTTCACCATTAAAGTCTTTTACTGAAATCCATGGAATATTTCCATTCCAGTATTCAGGTTTTGAAGTTTTGGGAGTTCCACCACCGATTATTTCCATTACATCTGATAGTTTACACTTCATAACCTATTGCTCCTAACTTTTCACGGATTTCATTTTCAAGTTCATGTGACTTTTTGAACATCCCCGAAAGCTCCGAGGTCAAACGTTTCATTTTTTCGTCGAACGGTTCGCCGTCGTCCTCCTGCTCCTCAATACCAACATAGCGACCAGGCGTGAGAATATAGTCCTGCTTTGCGATTTCCTCAGTAGTCGCAACGGCACAGAAACCTTTGACTTCCTCAAACGTGCCGTCCTGAAAAGCACTGAACGTGTCAGCAAGTTTCTGAATATCATCATTTGTGAAGTCACGGTGCTTGCGGTCTATCATATAACCCATTTTTCGTGCATCAATGAACAGCGTTTTACCCTTTTGCTTCTTGTTCTTGCTGATAAACCAAAGCGTGACAGGAATTGTTACGCTGTAAAAAAGCTGTGTAGGCATAGCCACGATACCCTCGACTAAATCAGCTTCAATGATATTTTTACGAATTTCGCCCTCACCACTTGACTGTGTAGACAATGCACCGTTAGCAAGCACAAGCCCGATTTTCCCGTTTGGTGCGAGGTGGTGTATCATGTGCTGAATCCACGCATAGTTGGCATTACCAGCAGGCGGAGTGCCGTATCTCCAACGAATATCGTCTTTTAGCTTATCCTGTCCCCAGTTGGAGAGATTGAACGGCGGATTTGCCATAATAAAATCAGCTTTCAGGGACTTATGTAAATCATTGAAAAAAGTATCTGCATGATACTGTCCGAAATTTGCTTCAATACCACGGATAGCCATATTCATTTTCGCCATTTTCCATGTATCAGCGTTGGATTCCTGCCCGTAGACTGAAATTTTCTGTCTGTTTCCCTGATGAGCCTCAACAAATTCAGCAGAATGTACGAACATACCGCCTGAACCGCAGCAAGGGTCATACACACGGCAGTTTTCAAAAGGCTGTAAAATTACAACAATAGTCTTTACTATGCTTTCCGGCGTGTAGAACTCACCGCCCTTGACACCCTCATAAGCTGCAAACTGTTTGATGCAATACTGATAAGTCGTACCCAAAATATCACGGTTTGCATCCTTCATATCCATATTGGTGAACAGGTCAACAACATCACCGAGAACCCTTTTATCAAGGTCAGGGCTTGCGTAATTTTTAGGGAGAACGTTTTTCAGAGTCTTGTTTTCTTCCTCAATTGCACGCATTGCGTCATCAATCACCTGTCCGATTTCTGGTGTATGAGCTGCCACAGAAATCACTTTCCAGCGTGCTTTTTCGGGTACGAAGAAAATATTTTCCATCATGTAAGCATCGGGTTCATTTTCGAAACCGTCACCCTCAGCCACAAGTTCATGATAGCGTTCTTCAAATGCACTTGATATGTAACGCAGGAAAATAAGTCCCACAATAACTTTTCTGTATTCAGCGGCAGGGATATGACCCCACAGAACGCAGGCAGCGTCCCAAATTTGCTTTTCAAAGCCAGCACTGGCATTATTTTTTTTATCCATCTTCAATACTCCATACGTCTAAAATATACTTTTATTATACCAAATACTACACAACAAGTCAATGATTTTTTTATCTTTTTCAGCATTTTTTCACCAATAAATATAAAAAAGCCCATTCTATAAAACGGGAGCAGGCTTCAATTCTTTATAAACAGCTCCACACGCATTCCTGCCGATTGCCTGTGCTTCATAACTTTGCCAGTTCCAATGTAACGTTATGTACAACTGGCGTTTCCGCCGTTCAGAACGGCTTTCATCTTGATATTATTGTATCATATTTTCATGGATTTGTCAGCAGTCTGAGAAAAATCTATATCTGGATAGCCTTAGACAGTTCTGTGTTTGTATGTCCGAAAAAAAGGTGCTTAAGTAAAAAAGAAAGATTGCTTCAACCCATTTCTTTTGATGGATTGTTATAATCATTTAGGGGGTATGAGAAATATTCTTTCAGTTTTTTTAGAAACAGTTCCGCAATAGGTGAAAAAATCTGATATTTTTTCCAGATAATGTACATCTTTGTTTTTAAAAGAGGTACAATAGGACAAAAGCAGAGTTCACTTTCTTCACTTGTATTCACCAGATTCTCAAAAGTCAGAAGATACCCCAGTCCCTCACGAACGAATACTGAACCATTAAATGCCAGATTGAATGTCCCTGCAATATTGAGCTTTTCTGTATTTTCACCGCACCAACGTGGAAAATCTGCTTTGATAGACTGCTCAGACACAAACAGTGGCAGTCCATATATGTCATCAAATGTTAGTTCCGATTTTTTTGCAAGATGACTGTCACGGCGCATGACCACACCCCATTTATCGCTTTCTGGCACAGGCAGATAATTGTATTTTGACAAATTTGGTGGCTCAACAATTACCGCAAGGTCTAGCAAACCATGGTCAAGACGCTCTGCAACAGCCTCTGTATCACCACTGAAAATGTGAAAAATGAAGTTTGGATATTTTTCTTTAAATAATTTTATGGTACGAGCAAGATATTTGATTTGGATACTTTCCGCACAGCCGATTCGTATTTCTCCCCCTGTGATACTGTCAAGCGAATTAAATTCTTCGGTAGTTTTGTCAACCATTTCAAGAATATCTCTGGCTCGCTTTTTTAAGAGTATTCCCTCATCATTCAGACGCATATTTTTATTTGTTCGGATAAACAGGGGATGTCCGAGTTCTTCTTCTAGCTTTTTTATTTCCTTTGACAATGCTGGCTGTGAAATATGCAGTTGCTCTGCTGCTTTGGTCATGTTTTCTTCTCTTGCAATTTCCATAAAATAACGTAATACTCTGATTTCCATAGGTTACCTCCAGATGATATATCTATTATTATATCATATTTTTTCATTAAATGCAAAAAAGAGCAGGTTATCCTGCTCTT
>CAMWVV010000068.1 GCA_947177755.1 uncultured Ruminococcus sp.
TATAACAGATTCCGGCGGTTTTTTCTATTTTTTCATCGAACTCACGTTAATATAATCAATATAAGGATACAATCAGGAGATTGTATTTCCGTTTTTGCCTGTAACACAAAGAGCGAAAACCAAGCCGTTGGTATGGAGACTATGAAAGGAGAACGGATTAGGGGGAATCATTCCGCCTATGATAAGGAATTCTGATAAATTGACCTCCGTGACTTGTAGCCAATCAAGAATTAAAGGTGCAAAGCGAGACAGCAAGCAAATTTGTCAAAACCGTGGGACACACGGGGTTAGCTCGCTTATGCTTAGTACATTGGTGCTATCGAACGAGAACTGACTGCTTGCTTTAGCAAGAGGAAGCCCCCGCCTCTTTAGGCGGGGGAGGATGTCACAGTGGACTTTTATTCTGGGATTTCTCTTAAATTTATTCTTGAAATTCATCATATCATTTCTTCGTGGAAATGTGATTATGAACATATTGATGATACAGTAAATATACTAAAGTATGCACAATCTAAAAATTTAAGTCTGAATAAGCTGATTTAGACAGCTTTGGACGAATATAAGAAAAATCACGAATAAATCACTCCAAATCGTTCTTTAACGAAATTCTTGATACTTATATAATTGCCTCGATTAGACGAATAATAAAATAAAAATCTCTTCGATAAAATTCGGGGAGATTTTTATATTTGTCAAAAATTATAGTTCAAAAAACTCAATAAAAAACAACTATGATTTTTTGTTTTAAATATAAATCATGAAATTATAGACGCTTTCTTTTGCTTTTTCACGGAGTATATTGCCGATTTTTCCAACTTCAACGAGGTTGCTTGATTCAAGTGCGGTCTGATATTCCTTGCTGTCGTTCATGTAAATTTCGGTCTGTGCATTGATTGCATCAGTAACTTTAATTTCAAGTTCCTCAAGGTATGCGAGAATCTCGCCGTTGTCAACGAGTTTCTGTAAACGTTCGGAAAAATATTCCTTAGAGTGATGCAGATGATAACGGATATGGTCGGTGTAAAACTCGTAAATTTTGCCGTCCGAAATATTTCTGACAGTAATTTTTTCGGTATCAAGTTCCCATTTTTCACTTTTAAAAATCATAAAAACACCTCATTTTTTCTTTTTATACAACACAATTCCTGTGCCAACTCCAACAATTGCAAGTCCGCCGATAACAAACGGCAGAGGACTGCTATCAGAACGCTTTAAATCAATTTCTACGGCGTTTTCAATAGTTTCCTCGGTAACTTTGCCATCTGAATTTGCATGGCTTTCAGAGGGCATTTCTGTGCGTATTACGTCGCCGATAACTCTCGGTGAACTGTTGCCACTGTCATCAATCGGACGTTCAATTTTTTCTTCTTCAATGGTGCTGAAAATCGGAAAAGTATCAACAACAGAACCGTTTTCGTCAAGCATATTCCACTGATTATTTACAAGCTGAAAACTATAAAAATTGTCCTCGGTTTCGATAGTCCAGATGCTGTTGTCGTCGTTGAAATCCCAGTTTTCCGTCAGATTTTTGTAGTAATTCCTGTACGAATATTTCAGTTCGCCGATAGCTGTCCAGTCGTAATCGTCATCGCAGTAATTTTCATCAACCCATTTTTCAAGAAGGTGATGCTTGTATGACGATTCGGGAAATTCTGTCCCGTCATCAATTTTACCTAACCAGATTTCTTCCCATATTTCAGCCGTTATGTAGTCCTTTTCAAGCATTTCCTCGGCGTTTGCAACAGTCGGAAAAGCAAGAAATACAGCCATTACTGCAAGTGATAAAATCATTTTTTTCATAAAAACTCCTATCCGAAAATCTGTCCAATCAGAACGCTTGCCTCGTATTTTGTCAGATTTTCGATGTCAATATTTTTGAGGTCACATTTTTTCATTTTTCGGCAAATCATATTTTTTTGCGAGTCTGTCGCAGGATACGAACCCCATTTCTGCACTTTTTTGATGTCCCACAGATAGATGCTTTCCTGATAATCGCAGACCAGAATATGATAAATTTTATCAAGAATTTCCTGCACCGGAGCAGTCGGAATTTCCCTAAAAACCGTACTTTTGTAAGTCAGAACGGCACTGCTGTTTCCAGCCATATCCTCTGCAAAAATCTTAAAAATCTGCCCGTCACAAACGGAACAGGTCATATCACCGTTCGGCAGCATGACAAAATTAACTCCGTGCGTATCGTATTTTCCGTTGGTTTCAAAAATCTGTACCAGCTGTGCATTTATTTTCCAGTCGGGCATTTTTGCAGATTCTTCGTTGATAATTTCTTCAATTTCCGTGAGAAGTTTTCCGTTAAATTCTTCCTTTTTCACGCTTTTCGGAATTTTATCAATGCCGAATAAATCCGGAGCAGTGCAGATGTCAAGTTTTCCCGTAACACCAATGCAATCAATAAGCAGAAGTGATTTTTTGCCGTCATACAGCCTTAAACCTCTGCCGACCATTTGCGTGTAAAGACTTGCATTTCTCGTCGGATGTGCGATAATTACGGTTTCAATTAACGGCATATCCGTGCCTTCCGTGAAAACCATGCAGTTCACAATACACGGAATTTCACGGTTTGTGAATTTCTGAATAATTTCATTTCTGTTCGGAGTTTCCGCCGAAACAACAACCGCTCCGTCAATTAATTCTGCGATATTTTCGGCGTGTTTTACGGTTGTTGCGAAAATCAAAGTCTGACCGACAGCGTAATTTTTGTAAGCCTCTGCAACCGCCAAATTCTGCACCGGAGTATTGATGGCGTTTGAAAGTTCGCTGATATTCAGGTCATTATGCTGTTTGTGAACGTCGCTCAAATCGTAACCAATGTCAACCGTCATACAGCGAATGTCAGATAAATAGCCGTTTTTGATGCCCCATTTCAAGTCACGCTGAAAAATAATTTTGCTGTAAATCGCACCTAATTTTATGTTGTCGGCACGGTTCGGAGTAGCCGTAAATCCGACGTGCAGACGTGGCTTAAAATAATCGTAAATTTTTCGGTACGTTTCTGCTACGGCATGGTGAGCCTCGTCGGTGATGATTATATCAAATTCATCGGGCGAAAAATTTTTCAATCGACGTACAAGTGACTGCACGCTTGCCGAAATTACGTCCTCGCCGTTGCTATGGATTTTCGACTGCTCCACACCAAAAGAACATTCAAAATATTTTTTCGGTTGCCATACAAGTTCCTCACG
The DNA here is from genome assembly GCA_947177755.1 of uncultured Ruminococcus sp. GTDB lineage: Bacteria > Bacillota > Clostridia > Oscillospirales > Ruminococcaceae > Ruminococcus. The sequence continues at coordinate 3,201 of CAMWVV010000068.1, forward strand.
ATGCGACAAAATGAGCATTTTTCCACGTCTTTTTATATGCGAAAAAATTACGGTTTTTCCCAGTCCTGTGGCAACTGCAACCAAAAACGAACCACTTTCCATGCGGTCAATTATGTCAACGCATTCCTGCTGATAATCACGTAAAATCATGCTTTCACCTTTTTCTGTTGCGCACACGCAGACTGTTCATATCGACGTTTCTGTGACCGACAATATAATATTTTTCGCAGTCATGCTCGACACGACTTGAACACCATTTGTAATTTTCGTAGTCCTCATCGTAGTAGTAAAATTCGATTCCGTCACCACAGTGGAACGTGTGAAAACTACACTCAAAATTTCCATGAGAATTGAGAAAAAGCGTACTTTCCTCATCAACCGGACGGTGCAGATAATCGAGAATCTGGTAAGCGTTGCAGAGGTGAGAGAGTGCGTTCGTGTATTCTTCGATAAGCTGAAATTCGTCGGGATTTGTGATTTTTTCAGAATCTTTGAGCGTAAACAAATTGTTGCAGTCTTCAAATTCGGTTTTTTTGATGACTTCACGAATTGGAAGTCTGAGTTTTTGGAGCATTTCATCAAGCTCCTGAATCGTAATTGTAAGCATAAAAGTTTCTCCTTTTATTTTTTTAAATACTCGTTAAACGTCGGAACACTGCGGAAAATCATACGATTATTAACCCATCTTTGCAGTTTTCGGATATTGCTTTTTCGCTCCGTTCCAAACTTGTTATACACCATAATGTACGGATTGAATCCCATGTCACGCAAAGTGTAAACACGTTCCAAATCCTGCTCAAAAGTCGTATCAAAATTGACTAAAACAAATACTGTCATTTTTCTGAAATTCCAGTTTGTGATGCTTTTGAATATCTGCAATTTTGGCAATATTACGTCTTTTTCCCCGTATCTGTCCCACGCAAAATGAATATTTTTTATTTTCAGACGGCTGATAATTTCCGCCTTTTCTTCGGTCATCAGGCGAATGTCAATTCCCTGATTTATGTCTATGTAAGCCCTGCTGTCAATCAATTGTTGAAGTAAATATTTCCAATCCTTGCAGGCATTAAATTCGGGTGGCAAAGGACAATATTTTTTTGTCCGTTCCAAAATTCCGACAAATCAGCGACTTTTATGGAGCATTTTCCCTCCTTGATTCCGACGTGACAAAATTCACAATTTCGTGGACAGCCTCGTGTCAGAAAACCGTATGCAGTATCTTTTGTCAGGTCGGGATAAAGGCTGTAATCAGGGAAAATATGTTCAATTTCGTAAGGCAGATTGACATCGGCGGACTTGTCATAAATTTCTTTGCTGTCCACAATTTTTATTGCGTAACCACTTCCGCTTTTTACGATTTTGTCGGCATAAACCGGAAACGGATAATCGTCCGTGAAACTGAAAATTTTTGACATATATACAATATCCATTTTTCCGCAGAACATCGGGTTATACCACTCCACGCTGTCGCCGTTTTTCTTGTGCCATGCGGATAATTTCATCAGCGGAATATTCGGAAAATGATGCCCGTCAATGTCAATCAAACCAATCTTCATTTTTTACTCCTGTATGTTTTTGAAATAAAATTCAAGTGCTTTTTCGATAGTTTCGGTGACCTGTTTAGGTTTTGCGGACGGCTCGAAATATCGGCTGAAAGTATCACTGCTGATTTTCACGGATTTGCTTTTTTCAATGACAACTTTTTTGCCGTCAAGTATTCTGATGATGTCGGAATTTTTCACATTTCCGTTTTCGTCTGCCGACTCCCTGAGAAGTTTTGATTTTTTTATGTCAATTGAGTAATCTCCCGATAAATCGGAGATTTCAAGCTGTGTTTCTTCCGAAAGATAGGACAATTGAATACCTGCATTGACCGCTATTTTTCCGTCATCAATAAGTCCTTTCAATTCAAAAATAAGTTTGTCGATACGCAGAAGTCTTGCAACACTCGCACGACTCATTCCGTAATTTTCGGCGATATTCTGCTTACTGTCGCCATTCGTCAACTTCGTCTCAATTTGAGACGAAGTTATTTTTTCGGGATTTTCAAGTATTTGCAGTTCACGGATAATATCATTTCGCTTGCCTTGTGAAAACATTTCATTGTGTCGGAGTGCAATAACGCTTGCTTGTTCGCTGATTTTGAGATTGTCAAATCCACGCTGTATAAGGTTGGATTCAATGACGTAAATTTCCGCCTCTTGCTCGGAAAGTCCCTCCTTGATGATAGCCGGAATTGTGGGAATTTCCGCTATTTGTGAGGCATTCCAACGGTTGTGACCGATGAGAATTTCATAGCCGTTTTCGCATGGCTGAACGACAATAGGACTGAGTACACCGTTTGCCTTGATACTTGCAACCATGTCGTCCAGACGTTCACCAGTGTAGAGTGCAAAGCGGTGATTGTGGTATGGACGGAGCATTTCGCACGGTATCTGTCTGACGGCGTTCTGCATTGCCGTCGGAGTTTCGAGAAATGAATTTAAATCAAACATTTTCAGTCCTCCTCGCAGTCCGTACAGTACGGCAAGCCGTTGATAAGCTGAATGTAAACGGCGGAATAACGTTCGTGTTCTGCACCGTCCGAGTTCATCATAGCCTCAAGGAAAAAATCCTTGGCTTGCTCACGGTCGTCCCATTTTCTGACCTCTCCGTAGCACTTTGTAGTGACGGATTTTCTGCGGTTCATAGCCATTTCTGGAGTTTTTAACATCTTTCAATTACCTCCTGTGTAAGATTTTCATATTCCGCACTGAGTTTGCCAGACGACAAACAAAGCGGAGTTTTATTTTTTGCACTGTTCGCCGCCTCAATTGCTCTGCTTATTGACGTTCTGAACAGGATTTCGCCATATTTTTCGTGCAGAACTTCAACACAAGCCTTGCTGATTTTCGTGCGGTCAACCATTGTCGGCAAAATTCCGAGCAGTTCCAGTTTCGGATTTATCGTAGTTTCAATCTGCTGAATGAGCGATTCAAGAGCCTGTAAACCGTCCATTGAAAACTCCTGTGTCTGAACGGGAATCAGCACTTTGTTGGCAGCGGTGAGGGCGTTAATCAGCATTGTTCCGAGCGAGGGCAGACAGTCGATAATCACGAAATCATAGCCGTTTGTGACGTTTTCGGACAGTATTCTTTTCAGGACTGTTTCCCTCGAAAGTGCCGATGTCATAAGGATTTCACAGCTTGCGAGATTGAGGTCGGATGGGATATAATCCACGTTTGCCTTGTCGCAGTGACGGACAGCCGATTTTGTGATTTCGCTTGAAATCGCACCATTCATGCAGGCGGTCATGACAAACTGGGTCATGGTTGGGTTGCTGTCAGGCTCGTAGCCGAGATATTTGGAGAGATTTGCCTGTGGGTCGGCATCGACAAGAAGAACGCTTTTCCCATGATTCAGAGCCATGCAAGCTCCGAGATTATAGGTGGTTGTAGTTTTACTCACACCCCCCTTCTGATTGGATACAGCAATAATTTTACTCATTTTATCAATTCCTTTCTTTGAGTTTTGCTTTCGCTGTGTCTATATTATATATTACTTTATTCATAAAGTCAAGTATAATTTAAGGAGTTTTTTTCATTTTTTTAAACTTCGTGAAAGGTGCGGTAATTTCAACAATTCTATCGGGGCATATTGACTAATAAATTTAAAATTGACATATTACTGCGTTTGTGATACAATAAAAATATTGAAAATCGGGAGGTTAAAATTATGTTTATACACACTTGCGAAATCTGCGGAAAAGAATTTGAATCACGTTCCAACAAGGCGAAATACTGCGAAAACTGCCGTGATAAAGCACAAGTTTTAAGAAATAAAGCGTACATTGAAAAGAAGAAATCAGGAACTTCAATCACTATCGGAAGTGAGCAGATTTGTCAGATTTGTGGAGAAACTTATACGATAACGGCAGGTTCTCAGAAATGCTGTAAAGACTGCCAGAAAAAGCAGACTGCACTTCGTAAAAAGTCGCCTGATTCAAAATATCTGAAAGAAAAATATGAATCGCTGAAAATTTACATTCCGAATGGTGAACGTGATGCAATCAAGACTTATGCACAAAATCAGGGATTGAGTGTGAATAAATTGTTTCTGACTGCACTTGACGAATACAAGAAAAATCACGGATAAATCACTCCAAATCGCCTTTTTTACGTTTCATTTCCTGTACGTTTCGCTCGTTTATAATGTAATCTGCAAGTGTCTGACGTGCATAATTCAGCTCCGCAACTGTGGATTTCAAAACAGAATACTCTTTATTTTTTTCGGAACGCTCCTGAATAAGGGCGTTTCTTTTTTTATCCATGCTCTCCGGAATCGGAAAATGACCGTCCGGAAAATATTCTTTCATCTGTTTTAAAGCCTGATTATGTGCGGAAATTTCAGCCTGATGCTCTTTCTCAAATCGTGATTTCTTATGTCCTGAAAGCGTTTTCAGTTCGTCAATAACAGGCTGATATTTCTGAATTTTTCGGGCAGTTTTTATTTTCAAAGACAAGTCCTCAATCTGCGTGTTCAGCGAATTTAATTGTTCTGACAATGTTCCGATTTTTGCATAATCGGTGAGTGCAACGCTTTCAAGATGTTCATTATTTTCTATTTTGTACTTTGTTAGAATATTGATTACCCGTGATGCCTCCTGCATATTTTTTATGTCTGCCCAGCGTTCCAGACCGGACGAAAACTGCATTTTTTCGGTGTCGGTACGGATAATATCGGTTTTCGGAGTGTACGTCATAACACCTTTATACATTGCTATTCTTCGGGCAATCTGTCTGCTTTCATAGTACCAGCCGAGCGTTCTCGCACGTGCAAATTTCTTTTGTCCGTCAAGCCGAAATTTCAGGTCAATGACGTGTTCAGGATTATACACAACTTCAATATTATGCAGTCTACACTTTTTCAGAAAATCTTCGAAATCATCACTTTCTTTAACAACTTGGTCTATCGCAAATTTCAGTTTGGCTTTCCACGATAAATTCTGTCGGTTCATATCCCATTCATAGTGAGATTTTCCCTTGCTTTTTTCGGGATTTTCAATAACAGAAAGCCCATGATTTTTGCAGATTTCATCAGATAAATTTCGCAAAGTCACCCATTTACGATGCTTTTTATCACCTTGGTCAGCGTGCGTTTCAAAAGTCCGTCCATCAAACATATTCACGTTATTGAAAATGCAATGCAGATGAATGTGTTCCTTGTCTTTGTGGACGGCAAGATAATACTGATATTCGCCTTTAAGGAATTGGTCGCAAAGTTCAATCCCGATTTTTAAAGCCTGTTCCGGAGTAATCTCACCAGGGGAAAAACTCTGAATAAAATGCTGTGAAAGTATCTCATTTTTTCCTGTTCCCATACTGCGAATTTGTGCGAAATCTTTGCTTGCCTGAACTGGATTTTTATCGCAACCGAATGTATAAATCAGTCTGCCATTATCAGTTTTTTCTCCGTCAGCAATATAAGTTATTGCCGAAACTTCTGTAACTCGGATTGGAAATATCTTTGTTGTTGCCATAGTTCATTTATATCCTTCTTGATTTGTGAAATATCTTCTGAATAAATATTGCCCGTTGAGTTCACACGCACGGCAATCTGATTGATATTTGATGCGATTCCCGAAATATTTCTGCTGATATTTTTTAGCTTTTTGTCATCAAATTTTATGATAAATCCCTTGAAAATCATTACCCTCATAAACTGACTTTTTGACCTGCATTTACTCAGCAAAAATTTTTCTTCAAGCAGTTTATTTTCTTCATCATTCACTCGGAATTTTATTGTAATTTTTCTGCTGTCATCTGACAATTTCATCATCTCACTTTGTAAAAAAATCAGGGTTTTAGGGAATTTTCCCTAACAAGTAGTATCCAGGTGGACACGAAATTTTTGTGTCCACAGGATACCATGCTTGCTACATTTGAAAATACCCCTCACTTATATACCGAAAAATTTGCGGTTTCCCTCATGATTTTTGCAAAAATTTACAAAAAGTTTACAATCAGAAAGCCCTGCCTGATTATTTCAGAGCAGAGCCTTTTTAATATGCAAGAAAAAACAAATTGTAAACTTTTTATGAACAGTCCACAATTTGTTATCGTTTGTCATAAATATTAACTTATAATATCGGGAAAAACAATATCTTCAAAGCACTTTTTGACTGAAAAGCGGTCTGAAATATAAAAATTCGCAGATGTATCGGCAACAAAAAGTGAACGGTCTGAATTTGCTTTTTTTACCGATATAGTGCATAATATTAAGTGTAATAAATTCTTTATGGCGGACTTCTGCGCAGAGTTACTCATCCGCTGTAAGAAAAAAATCAATCAGATTTGTTGAGTGATTTGATTGTCAGACGGGATTCCCGAACGACAAACTAATCACGTCCAGCCGGTAAAATCCCGTAATAAGAAAGGGGATTTTATCAATGGATAATGAATTAATCAAAGTTCCGCTGTATACCGAAAGGGAAGAAGTTACCGACTTTGAGATGTACATATACGGCACTAAAAATGCAAATGAACAGAAACAAGATTTTTTTGGCAAGGCTCTCAAACGTTACGTCAACGACATCGGAGTGAATGCAACAGAACTTGCAAAGTTGACAGGGATTTCAAAATCGGCGGTCAACTACTATTTTAACGGAGAACGTCAGGTCGGATTTAATACGTTAATAGAACTCTGCCTTGCTCTCAGACTACATCCACTCAGAACAGAGTATCTTTTTGAACTTACGCATTTTGAACTTCGTAGGTCTGACCCTCGCTACTACGTAATCAAAGAATACCTTTCAGGTTGTGCATATAAGAAAAAAATTAATCTTCATAATTATCAGATGAGATTACCAAAATATAACTTTCTTGTTTCTGACGAAAGGGAAAAAGTTACCGATTTCGAGATGTACATATATGGTACTAAAAATGTGAAAGAACAGAAATACGATTTTTTAGGCAAGGCTCTGAAATGCTATGCTGATGACAACGGAGTAAGTATGTCAAAACTTGGAAGGCTGACAGAGGTTTCAAAGGTGGCGGTCAATTACTATTTCAGCGGAGAACGTCAGGTCGGATTTAATATGTTAATTGCACTTTGTCTCGCTCTCAGATTGCACCCACTCAGAACGGAATATATTTTTGAGCTCACGCATTTTGAACTCCGCAAATCTGACCCACGCTACTACATAATCAAAGAATACCTTTCAGGCTGTACATATGAGGAAAAATTTAATCTTCATGCCTGTCAGATGAGGCTGAAAGAACTTAATCTTGAACTTCTTATTTCCGACAGAGAGGGTGGAGCGTAATGAGCAAATACAACTACATACACTTTGGTGACGATGTTCCGAAAAATATTGAGATTGAGTACAATAAACTCTGTCGCAAGGAACAGTACCTTAAGGAACGAGATGCAGCACACAGATTAATTCACATTGATTACGATGCTCTCCTAAACAACGTCCCTGAACCACCGCATGATACGATTTCAAAATCTGAAATCATCTGGGAAAAGAGACGAAAGTGCCTGCCGACAGCACTTGACAAGTTGAAAAACGAATTTCCCTTAGAGTACAATTTGATAAGTGACCGTTTTTTATCGGACAAAAATTTATCGACACTCGAACTTGCTGAAAAATACAATCTGAGTGTAAAGCAAGTTGAGTACCGACTTAAAAGGGCAAAAGAATTACTAAAAAAATACATAACATCACGCAAAAATATCAAGTGATTTTTGTGCAATCATATGAAATTTCAAATTTTTTTAATAAAACTGCCATTTTTTATGAGGGAAATGCCAAATTCCTCGGTTATATATTAGAGGTCAGACTTCCGAATGGCAGACTGGTTGTCTGGACACACACCACCTCTGCGGCATGGTGGACAATCCGCCGTGTCGCCTCCTTGTTTCATAGGAGTTCAAAGAAAGGATTTTTATGCCAAACACAATTTCGGTAAATACAGCTTACAGCCTGATGTTCAAGAGTTCTCCGGAAGTTGTCGGGATTTCTGACATCTGTAAAATGCTGAATATCGGCAAAAACAAGGCGTATCAGCTCGTGAATAGCGGTATTTTAAAGCGGATTCCGTGCAGCCGTGAAATCAGAGTTGCCAAAATCACGGTTATAAATTACGTTCTGCAAAGCGCACAATAAATACGTCTGTTGATGCATGATGCTTATAAAATTCAAATAAATTTTAAGAAATTTGGTAGAAACACTTGAAAAGTCTGTTGTGTTATGGTATAATTAAAAATGTCAACAGCAGGTTCTGCCTCTTTTCTGCAAGGAGGAAAAAATGAAAACAAGTCTGCCCTTTAAGTACATTGTTTCCGTCAAGAGAGACAAGTACTATGTTGTCTTTGATTTCAAGGACGACAACGGAAAACGTCAGAGACGATGGGTCGGAACAGGTCTGCCGTCGAAATCTACAAAAAAGGTTCTCAACGAAAAAGTTGATGAACTTGTTGCTCAGTTTTATGAGGACTACTGTTCAGGCAATGCTACAAAGCCGAGGGAAAAAATAAAGAAGAATACCAAAAATGCTGAATTTCTCAACCGCACATTATCTGCAAAGAGTTCGGCGTTTGCGTTTACACAATTTCTCTCATACTGGCTTGATGCGATTAAACCTACAGTTTCCGATACCACATATGAAAGTTACACACACGTTATCCGCAAGACTACAGAGTATTTTGACGAAAAATACCCGAATCTCATGCTGGACGAAATCACAGCTTTACAGATTCAGCAGTTCTACAATGATAAGTATAACAGCGGTCTTACAGCGAACACAATCAAGCACTACCACGCAAATATCCATAAGGCTTTGAAGTATGCCATAAAAATGGACTGGCTACCGAATAACCCGTCTGAAAAAACGGAACTTCCGAAACTGAAAAAGTTTCAGGCAAATTTCTATAATGCAGAGGAGTTAGCGGAACTTTTCAAGGCATTCAAGGGCGACAGGCTCGAACTGGTTGTACATATAGCTGCATATTACGGAATGAGAAGAAGTGAGGTACTCGGTCTGAAATGGGACTGTATCGACTTCGACAGAAAGAAAATCACGATTCGCAGAAAACTCATCTACAGAATGGGTGAGACCGGTGACGAACTGTTTCTTGATGAGGAACTTAAAACAAAGGCAAGTGTCAGAACACTTCCGCTTATTCCGCACATTGAGGCAATGCTGAAAGAGAGATTTTTTCTTGAACAGTATTACTCCAATCTGCTTAAAGATGACTTTGACCATACATTTGACGGCTTTGTTTGCAGGGACAGTTTCGGCAAAATCATAACGCCTAATTACACCTCACAGCATTTTCAGATTGTGATTGCAAATAACAATCTCCGTTACATCAGATTCCACGATTTGAGACACTCCTGTGCAAGTCTGTTGCTTGCTAACGGTGTACCCATGAAAGCAATTCAGGAATGGCTTGGTCATTCGACTTTCAATATCACAGCTGATTTTTACAGTCACCTTGAATACAGTTCAAAAATCG
>CAMWVV010000069.1 GCA_947177755.1 uncultured Ruminococcus sp.
TATTTACAGCGGGTACTATACTTTCGGTATTGACACTCCCTGCGATTGTAAAACTTACGGAAATTTTAACAAATTTACTGCATTAAGTTTGTAAAAAATGCTGATTTTAATATTTTTTTCAAAAAAATGTTTGAAATTTAGTCAATATGTGTTATAATTAACGTACATCACAGCACAAATTTATTATAAAATGCTGCTGTCTTTATATTTAATCAAGGAAAGGAATGGAGTTTATCATTATGGAAAAAAGAGGAATTAGCAAACTTGATTTGAAAAGACGTAACAGAATGCAGATTCTGCGTGTTATCCGTGAATCAGGTCCTATTTCAAGGGTTGATGTGGCAAGTGCTTTGGAAATCACAAGAGCAGCTGTTACTATTATTACTAATGAAATGATTGAAGAAGGTGTTCTGGTAGAAATCGGAGAGGCACCTGTAAATACTGAAAAACTTCAGAAAGGCAGAAGAAAGATTCTCATTGACATCAATGTGAACAGCCGTTTTGCACTCGGTGCTACAGTTGACGAAAAGGAAGTAAGTGTAGGTCTTACAAATCTTAATTCCGAAATCCTCGACAAGTCAAGCATGGTTATTGACGAAAGAACAACAAGCAAGGACATTATCAATTACATAATCAAAACAAGCAATGAAATGATTGATAACAGTTGTCTTACAAAGGATAAGATTCTGGGTCTTGGTGTAGGTGTTGTTCCGTCGATGTGGGGAAAGCTTAAGATATTCTATAAAGACGGTGTGCTTGACTTCAGCAACTTTATTGACAAACTGAAAAGCGGTCTTGATTTTGATATTCACTGTGGAAATGCTATTGGTCTTATGGCTCTCGCAAACAATGATTTCAGAGTACAGAACGGTTACCAGACAAATCAGGCATTTATCTGCAACGGAAATCAGATTAACCTTGCTGTTGTCAATAAAAATGAACTCTCAAGCGACTATATTTCATATACTTCAACCATTGAAAAGTATATCGTTGCTCCCGACGGAAAGCAGTATGAGGGTTATCCGAACGGTTCTGTAAAGGCTGAACTTTCAAGAACAGCCATGCTCAATGCCTTTTATGATATTTACTCAAAGGAAAAAACCCCCGTTCTCTATGAACTCACAGAGGGTGACAAGGGCAGAATCAGCACGGATAATGTTTTCATGGCTCTTATGAGAGGTGAAGAAGCTGTAAAGAATCTTGTTGACAGTCTTATTGCAAAATATGCTGTTCTTATCAACAACCTTTCAATCAGCCATTTTGCAAAGAAAATTGTTCTCCACAATTTCAAACTCAATGAAAAGCAGTTTGACTATGTAAAGAGGGAAATGATTCACCTTATAAGTGAAGAAATAGCTGACAGGGTTGTCCTCAGCAGACTTGACGGAAAAAATAATTTCCTTGGTGGCTGTGCGCTTATTATTCAGGATAACTTCTATATAAGAGGCGGAATGCAGTAAAATATATTAATATAACTGCCGTGCAGAAATGTACGGCAGTTTTTTTTGTTCTTTATACGTGATTTTATGCATACAATTTAAAAAAGGAGCTGATAATATGGAAACAGAAACAATTCAGGAAGAAATTACGGAAGAAAGTGTAGAAAAGGAAGAAACGGAATGTGAAGACAATACGGAAGAACTTCTTGAAAAGTATGACCGCCGTCCACAAAGAAAAGCGGACGACGTTCCCGCAATGCAGACCGTTGTATGTATTATTACGGCTGTTCTGCTTTTCGGACTGAATGTCTTTTATCCCGAAACCTGCGGAGAAATTTTTACAAAACTGAAAGAACTTGCATTCAGTCAGAATGAAATTTTTCCGAATCCTATAGATATTATCACAGAACTGCTTTGATAAAAATAAAAAAATATAGTGTGAATTTTTCATTTCTTCTGTTTAATGCACTTATTTTTATGCTGAGAGAAAACAGCGTTGTAATGGATTTTTATGCGGTGTGTATTATTCACGAACTGGGTCATTTGCTTGCAATATTTGTTACAGGCGGAAAAATAAAGTCTGTTGTTTTCAGCGGAACGGGCGTGGTTATTACTCCCGAAAAAAATTCGCCTCATGAACTTTTTGTACTGCTTTTCGGACCGTCTGCAAATCTTGCCGTATTTATAATTTTTAATATTATCGGTATTGGAAAGACTTTCCGTCTGCTTAATCTCGGAACTGCTTTGTATAATCTTCTTCCTTACAGACAGCTTGACGGCGGTTCTGCCCTCGCTCTGCTTACGGACGGAAGTCCGCATGAACGAACAATAAACACAGTTCTGACGTGTATGAAAATTATGTTCTCGGTTTTTCTTTTAGGCGTTTCGGTTTTCTGCGGACGTGATTTTGTACCATTGTTTTTAGTTTCATTAATATTGTTTGTATCTGAAAGAGGTCTGCCATGAAAAAAATATTTCTTACTGCGGTTATGATTTTGTGTACTTCGTGTTCTGTTCCCGAAAATTACGGACAGGCAGAAGAAACGGTCACATCATATGTGCAGGAAATGGAACAGCTTTACATTGATTCCGACACGGAATATATTCCGTTGAATTATATTAATCAGACGGGAATGTGGTTTCCGTATATGCATTTTGAAGAATATATGTACGGAAAAACAGAAGACGAGTTCCGTACTGCTGTACATGAAAAATTTGTCGAGGCACAGCAGGAAGAAGTGAATACGGTTTATCTGCATATTCACCCCTGCGGAGATGCTTATTACAGGTCAGATATTTTTCCGTCGGGAACGTATCTTGACGGCGATTATGACCCGTTTGAAATAATGACCGAAGAAGCTCACTCTCTCGGGCTTTCCGTTCATGCGTGGCTGAATCCACTGCGTTGTCAGACTGTTGAACAGATGCAAAATCTGCCTGAAAGTTTTATTGTCAGACAGTGGACGGAAAATCCTGATTGTCATTTTGCAGAAATTGTCAACGACCGCTGGTATCTTAACCCTGCATATGATGAAACGGTACAGCTTATATGCGATGCTGTTGATGAAATAATAAATAATTATAATGTTGATGGTATTCATATTGATGATTATTTCTATCCGACCACAGACCCCGAATTTGACCGCACAGCTTTTGAAAACAGCGGAAGTGACAGTCTCGAACAGTGGCGGACAGAAAACTGTACACGGTTTGTAAAGGCGATTTATGATACGGTCAAAAAACACGACAGAAATATTCTTTTCGGAATAAGTCCGCAGGGGAATATAAACGCAAATTATAACACTCAGTATGCAGATGTAAGACTTTGGGGCAGTGAAAGCGGATATTGCGACTATATTATTCCTCAGATTTATTTCGGATTTCAGAATGAAACCTGTCCGTTTGCTCCTGTTCTGGCAGAGTGGGAAACGCTTGTTTCAGACGGAAATGTTATGCTGATTATAGGACTTGGGGCGTATAAACTCGGACAAAAAGACGAATGGGCAGGAGTTGTAGGTGAACAGGAGTGGATTGAAAATCCCGACATAATAAAACAGCAGATTGAGCTTGTAAACTCATCATCTGCTGTCGGATATGCCTTGTATTATTAAAAAGGACGTTCAGAAATTTATCTGAACGCCCGTGCTGAATCATGTCAGAAGGTCAACTGAAAGCTTTCTGGAATTTACATCATAGTAGTCACCGAGTTCGGCAACATAGAAACGGAAACATACTTTTCCGTTGAATGTCATAATGTCGCCTTCTTCCGATACTCCGAGTTCGGCAAGCTGGCTGTCATCAAGTGTATTGAGGTATACAGAATGACTTTTTTCAACAAAAAACCTGTTCATTTCCTTGTCAGTGAGGTCACTGAAATAAAGATTTCCCTTGATTTCATCATGGTCGGCGAGAAGTTCTGCATCAGGATTGAGTACATAATATCTGCTTCCGTCCTTGCCTATTCCGAAATATGCAAGCTGTTCTTCGTCAAGTTCGTCAAGCGGAAGAGGGTCAACGTCGTGTGCGGTTTTTCCTATGGCAAACTTGTCCTCCGTATCAATGTCACTCATTGAAAGATTTAATTTTTCATCAAATGTATACCCGAAATTTTCAAGTTCACTGTCTGAAAGGGTGAATGTGATTTTATCGGAAAGTTTGTTAAGTTCGGCTGTTATATCCTCACGTGACTGAGTGTCCCACTGCACTTCAATATTTTCACATATCGGTCTTTCGGTATAAACGGCTCTTTCCATGTTTTTAAGTGTGAAGATTGCAAGCGGTTTTTCCTGACTGAATAAATATTCGTCTGCGTAGTTTGGTTCAACATAAACAGTAGTGCTTCCGTTTGAAGAATCCTCTGTGTTTACCACGGAAAAGCGGTATTTTCCGGAGGGTGATATGCCTGATTCAATAATTGTTTCCTGAGCTGTGGCGACAAAGAACGATGTAAACAGGAAATAGCCCAATGCACCGAATATATACAGGAGCATTGTAAGCGTACCCAGAGCGGTCTTTGCACCTTCACCGGCTCCCGAAAGCAGAAGTATAACCACACCTGTAATCATAATCGGAGCTATAAGTCCCCATTCTCCGAAATAAAGTATGACAACGGGCAGCATTGCAGGGAGGATAATAAAACTTGAAAGACGTGTGAGAATCTGTTTTCTTGAGTAGAGCATTGCAACAAGTGCAATGATTGAAACGCCTGTAGTCAGCAGACAAAGCGATACACGTGACATTATATGTATATCGTAGAAAATAGAAAAGTAACAGATACGGCAGACGAGATAAGCATAAAATACACTTATCAAAGCCACGCATCTTTTTGTCCATACGTTTGATAAAATTTTTTTCATTGCAGCCTCCAGAATAAGAGTAGTATATTTAAAAACCTTGCGATTGCAGGTTATTTATTATATTATAGCATTTTCTGTTATAAGATACAAGTTATTTTTCAATTTTTTCACGAAAAAATCATTTTAAATTTTATATTTTCCGCTTTACAAATTCGGTAAAATACTGTATAATAAGTGTTATGGAAAAAATGAAAAGAGTGAAAATATGAAAAGAAAAATATTTATAATTTTTACTTTTGTAATCATGATTCTGATTTTCTGTTTTTCTATGGAAAATTCTTCCGAATCTTCTCACAGGAGCGTGAATATTACAGAATTTATAGTAAAAATCTTTGTCAGTAACTATGAAGATATGTCCGCAGATGACAAGAAATATCTGTTTAAGCAGACTGAACATATAATACGAAAACTTGCACATTATTCTATCTATACGGTGTTTGGTTTTCTTTTGTCACTGTCTGTCGGTTCGGGTAAGTTCATGAGCCGCAGAACACTGATAATTGTTTCTTTCGGATTTGTCTATGCCTGTTCAGACGAATTTCACCAGTATTTTGTTTCGGGACGTTCATGTAAATTTACTGATGTCATGATAGACACAGGCGGAGTTATAACAGGTCTGATTATTTCAATGTTAGTATTACATATTTATGACCGTTTTAAACATAAGTCATTTTCAAATCCCCTCTGAAAAAGAGGGGATTTTGATATTTCAGCGTGACGATGACGTTGGTGTCTGTGAAGCCGTTGTAGTTCCGTATGAAGATACGGAAGTGCCTGTGTTAGTTCCTGTACCTGTACCCGTTCCTGTGCCTGTGCCAGTTCCCGTGCCTGTACCTGTATTTGTCCCTGTTCCTGTGGTTTCGGGAATTGAACCGTCCTCATTCGGCAGAACGGCAGTGGGTTCTACACCGTTCAGACCGTAGCACTTCTGATATTCAAGAATAATATCACGAATCATATATTTTGAATATTCACCGCCCTCAATAACGCCTGCAAATGCAATTTCGGGGTCATCAGCAGGAGCGAATCCGATAAAGAAAGAATTTTGTTTACTCAAATCATTCTGGTCTGTCTGCGGAGTACCTGTCTTTATGGCAACATCAAAACCGAGATTTGAAAGTGAATATTTATAGACAGGAACATTTCTCGAAGCGTCAATCATACCATATCTGATAGCGTCATAAAGATTTTCGTCGGTAAGTTCTATTCTTTCGGCAACAGTCGGCTGTGTTTTATATATAAGTTCGTCCGTGCCGTATTTATAAAGACTGTCAACAAGATACGGTTTGTAGCGTACTCCTTTATTTGCAATGGTATTTGCAACAACAGCCATTTGCAGAGGGGTCATGCCACAGTCATAGTTTCCTATACCTGCCTGAATTACGAAACCTACATACCACGGCAGTCCACGTTCGGCGAAAGTTTCTGGGTTGCACAGATAACCTGCGGCATCGCCTGTTTCTATTCCCGTATTTGAACCAAGACCGTAAAGCTGTGCATATTTTGTGATATTGTCTATTCCGAGACGGCTTGAAAGTTCATAGAAATAGCAGTTGCATGAAACCTGTATTGCTGAACGTACTGCAATATTTCCGTGAGTACCTGTACACGAGAACGTCGAGCCGTGGAAATTATAGTAATGTCCGCAGTAAAGAGTGGTATACGGTGTTACAATTCCCTCGTTAAGACCAGCCGTGGCAGTAACTGTTTTAAAGGTTGAACCTGGGCGGTAAAGACCGTAGGTACAGCGGTTAAGAAGAGGGGAGTCCTCATCTTCAAGAAGTTCATCATAGTCAATGGCATAATCTTTAAGATTATAGGTAGGAGCTGTTGCCATACCTTTTACCGCACCTGTTTTTGCATCAAGTACTACAATAGCACCTTTAGTTGCATTGCCGCTCCAGTTTCTCCTAAGATAATCATTAAGAAAATCATCAAGTATTCCCTGTAGTTTCAGCTGATAAGCACCGTCCACTGTAAGCTTGACTGTACTTCCTGAACAGGTTTCATTTATTGTCTTAACGCCTGATACAGCTCCGTCAGAAACGGAAATTTCCTCAAGACCGTTCTGTCCTCTGAGTTCGGTTTCCATTGCACTCTCTATTCCGCTTTTTCCGAGAGTATCATTGAGAGCATAGCCTTTTGTTTTGAGTTCGTCATATTCGTCCGCATAAATAGGACCTACCGTACCTATTTCGTGCGGAAGTATATCGCCTCTTGCTATACGTCTTTCCGAGACTTCAACTGCTTCAACACCTTTGTAGAAGTTGCCGAGTTCCTTTATATCTATTATTGTCTGTGAATCGACGTTTTCGGCAAGTAAAAGGTCATTGCTGTATGAAAATTCCTTTGCAAGCATTTCATAGCGGATTCCCGCTATTATACGTTTTTCCCTTTCGGTGTAGGTATCTGCTATTTCGTAGTCGGAAATAAGCTTGTCAATGCAGTTTTCTGCTGAGGCATAGACATTCAGGTGAAGATTTTCAACAACTTCTGAAACGTCGTCTGTTGTGAACTCATACGGTTCAGTCATTGTTATAGGTAAACTTTCCCTGAACTTACAGCTATGTTTCAGCAGAGCCATATAAACATTTATCAAAACTTCATTTCCCTCGCTTAAATCTTCGGGAAAGAAAGCTTTTTGCAGTACAATATCACTGCGTTTGTCGTTTGTTACAATCAGATTGTCGTTGAAATCAATAATTTCTCCTCGTGTTGCTTTTACTTCTTTTGTGTAAACGATAGCATCGTTGTTCGCTTTTGTCTGGTTTACGGTGTCACCGCCGACTATCTGTATTTTCATAAGCCTCATGGAACTTGAAACAACAGACAGTACAACAACACCGACAACCATTACTGATTTTATTGTATCTGATAAAGTTTTTATACAAATCACTCCTTTAGGAAAAACTGCACATATAACCTGTGCGGTTTATATTTACCGCTGTTCGCCCGATTTAATTGTTTCTTCTATAGTGAGATGAGTTTTCGGCATAAGAAAATGATTTATCATTTTAAACAGCAGATAGACGAAAACCGATGATATAACCGTATATGCCCATACTTTCAGAGTATATTCGGTGAATATGTGTTCAGCGTTTTCGTAGTTCCATATTTCGTAGTAGAATTTGTAGTCAAGCAGGCACTGTATGTAAGAAATAACGGCAGATATAGCTAAAAAGCTTACAAATCTGTATCTGAGATAAAATTCAAAAAGAAGTGATATGACTATACAGAATATTGTCAGAAGAACGGCATTATATCCGAAAAGTTTTCCACAGCTTATATCAATAAGAAAACCGCACACCGCACCCGTAAATGCGGAAGCATACTGATTATTGTTGACGGCAATGCAGAGAGCAACAGGTACAAGCATAACAGGTTTACGCCATGTACCCGAAGTCATGGTTATAAATACCGCAAATATTACAATGTAGTATAAAATCCACCTTATTGCAGTTTTTATATATAAAATGCGGTGTTCACGTGTAGTTTTTAGCCTCATTCGGAAGCCTCCCTTTTGCCTGTAAAATCAGTTATTACGAAAACAGAAGTAAGGTTTGTTATGTCGGCACAAGGTTCTATGTCCGCATACGCTGCCAGACCGTTTGAGTCCATATCAACGTTTTTTACCTTTCCGACAGAATAGCCTTTAGGAAAGAGACCGCTTGTGCCGTCTGTAATCATGAGGTCATTTTTTTTCAGGGTGTTGTCTGTGCGGAGATGTACAAGCTTTGTCATGCCGTTTTCAGCCGACATTACAGAACCTTCTATTATTCCGGAATTGTCGCCGGAAGACGAACATTTTACGGCTATTGAAAGGTCGGGTGAAAGAATAGTCCTTACAGTTGAAAGGTGTTCCGAAACTTCAATTGTTATTCCCACAAGTCCCTCAGCAGTGGCAACGGGAAGATAAGGCTCGATGCCGTCCGCAGAACCGACGTTTATCGTGAATGACTTGAAAGGGTCGTTAGCGGTATAGCCTATAACTTTACAGAAACGTGATGTTGAGTAGTCGGGGTGTGCTTCCTTTATGCCGACTAACTTTCTGAGTTCCTCACATTCCGACTTTAGCGCTTCATATTCGTCAAGCTGTTCGCTCAGGTCTGTCACCTGTTTTTTGAGACTTTGATTTTCGTCATATATTTCTTCTGCTTTTGAAAGCTTGTCAAGGGAAGTTTCAACTTTCATACCTATACTGTTGGAAACTGTCCTGAAAGGCTTTGATATTGTATTTATGAACGATTCTCCCGATATTGAATATCCGCCTTTTGTTACGGAATACACCATTATTCCCACAAGAAAGGCAATAAAGGCAAGAAGAATTTTAAATCGTGTGCTTTTAAAAAAATCATGCATGAAAACGCCTCCTTAATAATATTTGACGTTTTCTGTAAGAGCGTCCTGATAATCGCTGATATGTTCAAGAATCCTGCCTGTACCCTCCGCAACGCAGTCAAGCGGATATTCCGCTATATATACGGGCATACCTGTTTCACGGTTAATAAGGCGGTCAAGACCTCTCAGCAGGGCACTTCCGCCTGAGAGAGTTATTCCGTTGTCGATAATATCGGCAGACAGTTCAGGTGGTGTGTCTTCCAGAGCCGATTTTATAGCGTCTATTACTCTCGAAAGAGGTTCGACGAGAGCGTCACGTATTTCGGCAGAATTTACAACTATATTTTCGGGCAGTCCGTTGAGCAGGTTACGCCCCTTTATTTCCATTGAAGCTTCTTTTTCATTCGGAAAAGCCGAACCGATTTCAAGCTTTATGTTTTCCGCCGTACGTTCGCCTATAAGCAGATTGTATTTCTTTTTTATATAATTTATAATAGCGTTGTCGAACTCGTCACCTGCACATCTTATTGAACGTGAGGCAACAATTCCGCCGAGCGATATAACAGCAACTTCGCTTGTTCCGCCTCCTATATCTACAATCATACTTCCTGAGGGGGAATTTGTCGGAAGTCCCGCACCGATAGCTGCCGCCATAGGTTCTTCTATTATAAGTACATTGTTTGCCCCTGCTTTCTTGCATGATTCACGCACAGCACGCCTTTCAACTGCCGTTACCCCCGACGGTATACATATTATAACGTTGGCTTTTGTGAAAACCGTGCCTTTGAGAGCTTTTTTTATGAACTCCTGCAACATTGTGGTTGCTATGTCAAAATCGGCAATAACGCCGTCTTTCAGAGGTCTTACGGCAACTATTGAACCTGGTGTCCTGCCTATAATTTCCTTTGCCTCTTTTCCGACATAACGGCATTTGTCAGTCCTTGTATTTACAGCAACAACGGACGGCTCTCTTATTATTATCCCTTTTCCCCTTAAATAAACAAGTGTATTTGCGGTACCTAAATCTATACCAATATCTTTTGTAAACATTCTGCACTCCTTAACTTCTGCGTATTCATTTTCTTTTTTATATTTTTAAATTCCGACAATAATATTATATCACCAAAAACGGATACAGACAAGAAGTTTACAAGAGAAATCCGCTTTTGAAGAAAATTTGTAAAAACATGAAAATAAAATAAACCGAATAAACAGAAAAATTGTAGAATTTTCTGAAAAAATCGGTTTTTTTATAAGTTGTTACCCCTGAATAAGCTTGGGAGCGGTTTTATAGAATACGAACAGTGCAACAAGAATCATAATAATCTGTGCTATGCTGATACTGAAAGTAAAACCGACGGTTATAGTAATTATACTCAAATTAATGTAAGGGTTGGCAGGAAGTGCAAATCCTCCGGAATATGCAAGCCACCCCATAGATTCACTTAATGCCGCTTTATCGGCAATGAGAGAGCCTACTATTATTGCACCGATTATCAGCAGTATCAGGTATAAAGTTTTTTTCATTGCATTCTCCAGTCTGCCGTAAAGGCATTTTTATTTTATACCGGAAGAACCAAAACCATTTTCTCCCCGTCCGGTATCGGAGAGGTTATCGCTTACTTCAATTTCGGGTATAAGGATTCTCGTTGGAACAAGCTGTGCTATTCTCATTCCGTTTTCGACCGTAAAGGGCTGTTTTCCGTTATTTATAAGCGGAATAAACCACGCCCCTCTGTAGTCGCTGTCAACCACGCCCACGCAGTTGGCAAGCGTAACACCGTATTTTGAAGCAAGTCCCGAACGTGCATATATAAGCAGTGCAATATCTTCGGCATCGGGTTCTGCCGTAAGACCTGTGGGTATCATTTTTATTTCACCTGATTCAAGCGTTATCGGTTCGTCAAGACAGGCATATATATCAAGCCCTGCACTTCCGGCTGTTGCTCTTGACGGAATAATTGCTTTTTCGTCAAGTTTTTTAAATTTAAGTTTCATAATTCATATACCTCTGTAATAAAGTCCTCTGGTTATGTCTGCGGACGGTTTTTTTCCTGAAAGTACGGCTTTTGTCTGTTCTGCATTTTCATTATGAAGTATCACAACTCCGAAAGATATATTGTTAAATGACTTAAGTTTGTCATACATATAAAGACAGTCAGAATTGAGTATTTCGACATAGTTCGGCGAACATGATACAGGAAATTCACGACCTGTGCGGTCTGTAATTTTCATGGTGCAGTTTTTACAGCCGACTTCATTTTTTATCGGACAGTTACATGTAAGCATAAGCGGAAGCCGTCCGTATATTACAGCTCCGACAGGCAGATTTGTGTGTGTGCTGTTAATCTGCTGTAATTTTGCCTCATACGAGAATATAAAATCCTCAAGACCGAGTTTTTCCATATATTCCGCACTGAAAGAGTTGAAGATATTCAGTGAGAAACTGCCGTGAAGCCTGAAACCGAGCTTTTTACCTATTGCTATACAGTCGGGTGTATGGCAGAAAAGACGGTCTATGCCGAATTTTTCTTTTATCGTTTTCAGTCCGGAAATAGTCCTTTCCTCATCTGCTATGAAACGAGGCGGTGAGAGTATTATTTTTTCCCTGTATTCCGAAAGTTCCGACAAAAACGGCACAGAAAGACTTAAAGCGGAGCTAAGTATTATATACTCCGACATATCGGCGGAAGCTTTTGCCTGTTCGGTGTTTACACAGAAAGTCCGTATGGGGAGCTTTTCAGGAGTATCAAAACGCTTTTCCGCAATAACAGGGGAGTAGTCAGTAATTTTACGCACGGTAGTATTTCTTTTAATTATCTCCTCTGTGAGTTTTCCGATTACCTCACGTCGCAATTCGTTAATTTTTCCTACAGGAACAATAAGACCGTCATCAATATCGGCAGTTACATCTTTAAGACTGAAAACTGTATCACCGAGTTTTGAAAGCTGTTTTTTCAGCAAATCCGAATCAGTCGGACGGTTTCGGGCAGTTTCGGGCGGAAGTCCTTCGACGGTCACGGAAATATCACCGCATAATGCAGTGATTTTCACAGGGGAATGTTTCTTTATTTCCGCATGAAAACATATGTCATAAATTTTTCTTTCAAATCTGTAAAGTTCATGTACTTTCGGAATAAGTTCCTTTGCTGAAACAACATCTTCCTTTTCACGTATACCAAACATATCCGTGCGTTTTCCTGTAAAATAGCCGTCTGTGAAACCACTGCGTGAAAAAATTCCCTTTAAAAAATTCATGTCGGGGGCTTGTCCGTCTATGGATTTTTTCAGTTCGTTCACAGCAGAGGCGACATATTCGGGGCGTTTCATTCTGCCCTCTATTTTGAGGGAATCGGCTATTTCCGAAAGCTGTGATATTTCGGGAATAAGTGAAAGGTCTTTGAGGGAGAGTGCGGAAAAATTTTTGTTTTCGCAAGCGGAAAAGGGAAGTCTGCACGCCTGTCCGCAGCAGCCACGGTTTGCGGAACGTGAACCCATTACCGCCGACATATAGCATTGTCC
>CAMWVV010000070.1 GCA_947177755.1 uncultured Ruminococcus sp.
CAATAAATAAATTTCAGAAAATATAAAAATAATGTGGCAATTAAGAGTATTTTGTGGTATAATTGATATTATACGTCAAATATGATATGAAAGGTATGAGAAAATGTCAGTTTATCTTGATAATGCCGCAACCACAAAGCCGTGTGACGAGGCAGTAAAGGCGGTTATTGATGCGGTAACGGAAAATTTCGGAAATCCGTCCTCACTGCACAAAGCAGGTCTGAATGCCCAGCTTGCTGTTGACAGTGCAAGAAAAATTATAGCTGATTCAATCGGTGCGGAAAGCGGAGAAATATATTTTACTTCGGGTGCGACCGAAAGTAATAATCTCGCACTCCGTGGAGCTGTCGGAGCTTACGGCAAAAGAAAACGCAAAATAATAATTTCGGCAGTCGAACACGCTTCGGTTGACGAAACAGCTTCTGCCCTTGAAAAGCAGGGATTTGAAGTTATAAGGATAAGTCCACGTGATAACGGTCAGTTCTGTGCAGAAGATTTTATTGAAGTCTGCGATGGAAACACCTGTATTATCAGCATTATGCTTGTCAATAAT
The DNA here is from genome assembly GCA_947177755.1 of uncultured Ruminococcus sp. Taxonomy (GTDB): domain Bacteria; phylum Bacillota; class Clostridia; order Oscillospirales; family Ruminococcaceae; genus Ruminococcus. The sequence continues at coordinate 554 of CAMWVV010000070.1, forward strand.
GAAACAGGTCATATTATTCCTGTGGGAGAAATTTTCAAATCCGTGAAAAGACGTTTTCCTGAAATTGTAACGCACTGTGACTGTGTTCAGGGATATATGAAAATTCCTGTCCGTGTAAATTCTCTTTGTGTGGATATGGTATCTTTAAGCGGTCATAAAGTTCATGCGGTAAAGGGTGTTGGCGTACTCTATATAAAAAGAGGTGTGCGTGTAATTCCGACAGTTACAGGAGGTCATCAGGAAAAGGGAATCCGTTCAGGCACGGAAAGTGTTCCGCTTATTTCTGCGTTCGGTTCGGCTGTTGAAAAATATGCTCCCACTATTTCAGAACGCTTTGAAAAAGTTTCGGGTCTGAAAGAATATCTGCTTGAAAGAATTGCGGAAATTGACGGTATAACAGTAAATTCTCCTGAAAATGCGTCTCCTTATGTTGTGAATATATCGGCAGGCGGAAAACGTTCCGAGATAATGCTTCATTTTCTCGAACAGAAAGAAATCTATGTTTCAAGCGGTTCGGCGTGTTCAAAGGGACAGAAAAGCGGAGTGCTTGAACAGTTCGGAATCAAAGGAAAAAATGCGGACAGTGCGATAAGAATCAGCATGACTGCCGAAACAACCACAGAAGAAATTGATGTTTTTACAGACGCTCTACGTGAGGGAATTGAAAAAATAAGAGGCTGAAAGGAAAATTGTTATGAAAGAAATTGTACTTGTAAAATACGGTGAAATGGTTCTTAAGGGACTTAATAAGAGGTCGTTTGAGGATATGCTTACGAAAAATATAAAACGCAGACTTAAAAGTCTCGGACAGTTTAAAATTACTTCTGCACAGTCTACTACATATATTAATCCTCTTGACGATGATATTGATTTGAGTGAAGTTATTGACCGTGTGGGAAAAATTTTCGGTATAGCTGCACTTTGCCGTGCCTGTGTGTGTGAAAAGGACTTCAGCGATATAACTGAAAAGAGCATTGAATATCTTGACGATATTTTAAGCGGTGCGAAAACTTTTAAGGTAAACGCAAAACGTGCGGACAAGGCTTTTCCTATGAAATCACCCGAAATATGTACGGAACTCGGCGGTATACTGCTTGAAAAGTTTCCGAATCTTACCGTTGATGTCAAGAATCCGGAAGTCACCGTTACCGTTGAGATACGTGACACAAATGCATATGTCCATGCCGAAAACATAAAGGGTGCGGGCGGTCTGCCTGTAGGAAGCAGCGGAAAGGCGATGCTTCTTCTTTCGGGAGGTATAGACAGTCCCGTTGCCGCTTATATGATGGCAAAGAGAGGCGTTCATATTACTGCCATACATTATGTAAGTCCGCCCTATACTTCCGACAGGGCTCAGCTTAAAGTTGAACAGCTATGCGAAAAACTTACTGACTATTGCGGCGGAATTGCTTTCTACTGTGTACCGTTTACCGAACTTCAGGAGGCTATAAAGGATAACTGTCCCGAGGAATATTTTACTATTATAATGCGTCGTCTGATGATGGAAATTGCACAGAGAATTGCCGAAAAAGACAACTGTCTTGCACTTATTACAGGTGAAAGCGTCGGACAGGTGGCAAGTCAGACAATGGCGGCTATTTCATGCACTGACGCAGTTTGCAGGATACCTGTTTTCCGTCCTCTCGTTGGAATGGATAAGACCGAAATTATCGAAATTGCACGAAAAATAGATACTTTTGAAACCTCTACATTACCGTATGAGGACTGCTGCACGGTTTTTACCCCTCGTCACCCTAAAGTGAGACCCTCACTTGCAGACGTTGAAAAGGCACAGGGAAAGTTTGACTTTGAACCACTCATTAAAAAAGCAGTTGAAAATACAAAAATGAAAACTTTCAGTTATTCAAAGTAAAAAGGCTTTATTTACATTTTTTGAATAAAAGCTGTAAAAACGGTGTTTGTAATGTGTGAAAAATGTGATAATAAATCAATTTATTCGGGCGGCTTTTGTTTGGTATGCACAAAAAAAGCGTACTGAAATTATCATGAATGGTTATTGTTCTGAATGTTTTACCATTTATCTTGACAAGCCGACTGGATTTGCTGTAAAATATTAATAAGAGAGTACGATATAATTTCTTATCGGTAGAGGAGATTCAATCTGATGAGCGATAATTTAAATGATGTTAAGCCAGATACTGATATTCGGAATGACAGACTTAATGAAATTCTTAATTCAGTTGACAGCAGATTACAAAATAAAACGAATACTTCAAAATGGGAAGACGGACTGACTTCCGCTATTGCGAAACGTTCCTACAGGGGAAAAGTTCCCGAAAGCTGTGAAGATATTCTTGATGAACTTGATGCACGCAAAGCAAGAGCAAAACGGGAAGCAGATGCAGTTGTTTCTGCGGTGCTTAATAACAGAAATTCGTCTGACGACGTTCAGGAACTCATTGAACAGCTTACCGTTGCGAAAAAAGTAAGCGAACTGAGTTCACAGAAAAAGAAAACTGTTGCTGAAGTGCGTCCTGTTGCGGAAGTGCCGAAGATTTACAAAGCTCCGCAGATAAATGAAGATGTGGCTGTTACGGGAGCTATTCCTGAAGAATCAGAGGAAGTATATTCGGAGAATATTACGGAAAATTATATTAATGAGGGAATTTCTGCGATTCCTGCCATACAGGAGGTCAGAAAACCAATTACACATGAATCTTCTGAAAGAACACTTGTCTATAATGTTCCTGTAAGGGCTTCACAGGCAGATGTGCGTGCGGTACGGGAAGCTGTCGCAACTGCAAAGGCAGCACAGGTCAGAAAGCCTGTAAGGAAAATTGTGAGGGTTGACAAAACAACCGCCGAAACACCGAAACCGTCTGAAAATGTTGTAAGAAATACAGCGGAGCAGGTGAATATCAGACAGGAAAAAAATGTGCCGAAGAAGAAAAAGAAAAAAGCTTCTTTTAAAGATAAGGTACTGGGATTTTTTCCGCAAAAAAATGATTCCGCACTTGAAAAGGTAAGAAAAGTCGTGTTTCTCGGTTCGATATGTGCGATAGTTGTGTGCGGTTATATGGTAGGGGACTACTATATTGACCTTTGGAAGAGCAAGAATCTTCATGACGACATCGCCGAAATTTATGAAACATATCCTCTTCCCGAACGTACAAACGACAATGCAACAGTCTATGAACCCGATTCCGAACGCATATATACTCTCCTCGATGGTGCAAAGAAACTGCTTGACAGAAATCCCGACGTTATAGGCTATATTACTATTCCAAATACTCCCGTCGCAAATCCTGTTATGCAGTCGTCGGACAACAATAAGTATCTCGACCAGAATATTGACGGTGACAGTTCAAGAGCGGGTGAGCTTTTCCTTGACTACAGAAATAATTTTGACAGAGTGGTTGACAGCAGATTAAGTGTGCCTAATTCGGATAATCTTGTGATTTATGGTCATAATATGGCTAATGATACAATGTTCGGAAGTCTTAAATACTATCAGCGGAATTATAATTACTATACTGATAATCCCGTTATATACCTGAACTCCAATTATGAGTGCTATACTTACAAGATTTTTTCATATTTCATTCTTGACGCTCTTGACGAATCTGAAACGGCTTATGACTGCTGGAACAAGCTTGATTTCGATGATGAGAAAGATTTTTATAATTTTGTCAATGAGGCTAAAAAGAGAAGTCTCGGACTTAATGATGTTGATGTGAAGTACGGCGACAAGCTTCTTACTTTGTCTACCTGTAATACTGTTCTCGGCGACAGGGGCAGACTTATAATTATGGGCAGACTTCTCAGGGACGGTGAAGATGCCAGAACAGGTACAGACAAAAACACTCAGAATGCAAATGTAAAATGGCCGTCAATATATTACCAGCAGAAACCAAACGAAAAATATAATCCTGATGCGGAGTTTATTCCATATGGTCCTGACGAGGAGGAATAAATAGTGAATCCTATAAAAGTTATTTCAGTGCTTTCGGCATTTGTGGCGGTGGCGAGTATATCAGTTTCAATTCTTATGATGCGTGAAAAAGAAGAAGTTATCGCTCCTGTAGTGACAATGAGTGAAGAAGTGACTGTAACCGAAACAGAAGCAGAAACGGAAGTGGTAACAACTATAACGTCATTATCATCAACGGAAACTTCAACTACGGTAACTACAATTGCCACCACTCTGCCTGTATATGATTATATACCTGATAACAGGGGTATGACCGATTTTTCCAGACTTTTACGGAAGCAGAACAAGGACTTTGCAGGCTGGCTTAAAATAAGCAATACTATGGTCAACTATCCTGTAATGAAAGACCCTGGAGAGATTCAGCCAAACAGCGGTTATGGTGCGGAATACTGTCCGCCTGATGAGTTTTACCTTCATCATGATTTTGATAAAAATTATCTGTTTGAGGGTACTTTGTATATGGATTACCGTGATGTTTTCGGAAACGATGAGGCAACGCAGTCGGAGAATATCGTAATATACGGTCATAATATGCTTAATGATTCTATGTTCGGGTCGCTTGACCATTACTACCAGATAGACGGATTCTATAATTCAAGCCAGTTCATTGAACTGAGTTCAAACTATAAGGAATATAATTATGTTATTTTCGGTTATATAATCACAAGCGGTAATGCAGGTGTTGAGTTTGATTACTGGAATCGGGAAGAGCTTGATACAAAAGAGGATTTTGACTGGTATGTGGGAAAAATCCGTGAAAATCAAATGCTTGATACTGGCGTTGATGTAAAATACGGCGACAAGCTTCTTACGTTGTCAACCTGCTATGCCGACGCAGATAATTCACGGTTTATCATATGTGCAAGAAGACTAAGGGACGGCGAAGTGGTCGGAAATTTTGCTACTGTTGAGAAAATCAAACCCGAAGAACCGACAACCGAAGAAAGTCAGACCGAAGAAAACCAGATTGATGAAACAGAAGAAATTCAGGATATTCCTACATAATAAATTGATTAGGAGAAATTTATGGAAATTAAAAATTCATTGAAACGTATTCCAGCCATTTTATCGGGTCTGCTTATAGCTTTATCAGCAGGCGGACAGTCTGTCGGTGCAGTGGGCGAAATATACGAAGACCAAGAGCCGTATATTTACGGAGAACCCGAAAATATTTATGGTAATGAAAATATTTATGACGACGGAAATATTTACGGCAATGAAAATGTTTATGACAACGAAAGTACTACCGACATAGAAAATACTACGGAAAGTCAGACTACAACCGCTCCTGTACAGCGTACAACGGTTAAAAAGGGAAAGGCTGTTATTGATGAATATGATTCAAGTCTCTCGATTGTGAATTATGAAATGTCTGTCCCCGAATATACGTATTATGAGGACTTTTCAAGCACTACCCTTACACAGCAGCAGGCAGAGCAGGCAAAGAAAGAAATTGTTATTTCTATCCGTATGGTAAACCCCGTTACATCGGTAAAGCGTGCGGATAATGCCGACCTTACCGCAATAGGACACGTCGGTGAAATTCCTGTCCCTCACGAAAAAGATGTATCTTCCGAAATGTCGGGAGAATTTACGTTTGTTACTTATGGCTGGGGACACGGTGTCGGCATGAGCCAGAACGGAGCAAATTTCTATGCAACATATGCAGGCTGGTCGTATCAGGATATTCTCGCCCATTATTACCCTAACACATATCTTATGAATACGGGTCTTACAGAATATGAGGAGCTTACCATAAACGGCGAACCAGCAGGGGACACCGTTTCGGTAGTGGCACAGATTGTAAACAGGGAAATAGGCGGTTCTATGCATTATGAGGCAATAAAAGCTCAGGCTGTTGCGGTCTATACCTACCTTAAATATCACAATGACGATTCTGCCGACCTCCTCGGCAAGCCCGACCCTCCGCAGAATGTTATTGATGCCTGTACGGAAGTTCTCGGAGAAGCCCTCTATTATAACGGAAGTTACGCACTTACAATGTTCTCGGCATCAACGGGCGGTTGTTCTGCAAACTGCGGTGAAGTTTTCTATGCTGACATTCCGTATCTGATAAGCGTTCCGAGCGACTATGATGAGGCTTATGACCCTCATTATGGTACAGTTACATATTATCCTGCATCTGAAGTAAGAAGACTTATAGAGGGTGAATATAACATAAAGCTTTCCGATGACCCTGGAAAGTGGATTCAGCCTGTTTATTCACAGCAGACAGGATATGTGACGGACGTTAATATTGATGACCAGCTGTCAATAAGAGGTTACGAGCTTAAACTTCTTCTTGACCTGAAATCTTCAAAATTCAATCTGACATATACCTATTAAAAACATTATAAGTCTTTGAACGCAAAAGAAATATTCTGTTATTTGTGTTCAAAGACTTATTCGCTTTTTTGTCATGATGTTAAAATTTCCTGAAAATGAGTATATAGGAAAAATATATTAATAAATCTTAAAAACGTATGTTCTGCTTTTGTGCTGCGGATAGGTGATTTTCGTTAATACTGCTGAAAATATTTTTGAAAAAAAGGTTGACAATTGTGCAGTATTACATCTTGATAATTCACCGTTTAAGCTGTATAATTAATATAAGGGTGAAAAAGGTATTTTTCCGCCCATTTAAATCAAGAGCGTACAGAAGCAGACTTTATACCGTTTCCGTCATCTTGCTTTGACTCTGGAAGTTAGGAGAATTATTTATGGTATTCAGTCATGTTCCCGTTATGCTTGAAAGTTGTATTGACGGACTTAATATCCGTCCCGACGGTATCTATGTTGACGGTACTGCCGGCGGTGCGGGTCATTCTTCTGCAATAGCTTCACGCCTCGGTGAAAACGGCAGGCTTGTTTCCATTGACCGTGACCCCGATGCCGTAGCGGTTGCAACTGAAAGGCTTTCGGTTTACAGTATGGCACAGGTTGTGAAAAACAACTATTCAAATATGAGAGAGGTTCTCGACAGTTTGGGAATTGACAAGGTTGACGGGATTCTTCTTGATTTGGGTGTGTCGTCATATCAGCTGGACGAGGAAAGCAGGGGTTTTTCATACCACGCCGACGCTCCTCTTGATATGAGAATGGAAAAGGAAGGAATCAGTGCAGCGGATATTGTCAATACATATTCACAGCAGGAGCTTGCAAAAATTATTTTTGAGTACGGTGAAGAAAAGTTTTCACGCAGAATTGCCGAAAATATAGTAAAGGCAAGGGAAAACGCACCTTTGGAAACCACTTTACAGCTTGCCGATATTATACGGCAGAGTGTTCCGCAGAAAGCAAGGCGTGAAAAAAATCCGTGCAAAAAAACTTTTCAGGCAATAAGAATTGCCGTAAACGGCGAATTTGAACATCTTTCAAAGGGGCTGGACGAGGCTTTTTATAGTCTGAAATCAGGCGGAAGACTTGCTGTTATCACTTTTCATTCGCTTGAGGACAGGCTTGTGAAACAAAGGTTTGCAGGCTGGTGCAGAGGCTGTATATGTCCTCCTGATTTTCCGCAGTGCGTATGTGGTCATAAACCGCAAGGCGTACTTATCAACAGAAAGCCCATAGAGGCTGACCAAAAAGAACTCGAAGAAAACAAAAGAAGCAGAAGTGCAAAACTCAGAATTATTGAAAGGAGTGCGGAATAGATGGCTGAAAGTAATGCTGCTTATTATTATGAAGAATCGGAAAATGATGATTTTCGTGAGGAAATCAGAACGGAGGCGGAAACAGTACCCGAAGCAAGAAGGAATATTCAGGTGAGGCATAACGAAGCCAGAAGCGGTTCTGTACTCTCCATTGTTCTTATTTCCCTTGTTGCCGCTGCACTGCTCGGCTCGGTAATTTATACGCTGGACAGAAGAAACACTGTTTATAACAGGGTTGCAGACCTTAACAGACAGCTTAAACTTGCCGAAGCCGAAAACGTAAGACTACAGTCTGAACTTGAAAGTAAAATGTCTGCTAAAAACGTTGAAGATTATGCAGAAAATGTACTGGGCATGAAGAAAATGGATTCTTCACAGGTCAAGTATATAAAGATACAGACTGACGACGTGGTAAATATTCCTGAACAGGAAAAAGGCGTAATAGCTAAAGTAAAAGGCTTTTTTGACGACTGTGTGGAATATTTCAGAGGGTAGTACCAATATAAATATATTAAAAGGACTGCCTGTATAATTTCGGCGACATAAAAATATGCCGGAATAATATGTAGAACACGGAGATACAACGAGTGTCGGAATATCGGAATAAGCCTTCCGGAGCTTTGTGGAAAAACTCCGGAACGGCGTTCCAACGCTTGAATAGCGAAAAAATCCTTCGTCGTATCAAAAGAAACGGACATCATAAAAAAGAAAAGATGTTCAGAAGGCGGGGCAGCAGAGTTACCCTGCCTTATTCTATTTTATGCCAGTATCATGACAGAAAGGAAGATTAGCTTTGGCAGTAACAAAACATATTCCTTTAAAGACAATGAAATTCAGAATAAGGATTATTATGACAGGTGTGTTTTTTTTGCTGTTTCTTATGATTGCAATGAATTTCTTTAAAATTTCGGTTGTAGAGAATGAAAGGTATCAGGCTATGGCAAACGATCAGCATTTCGGCTCGATACTTATTTCGGCACACAGAGGCTCAATATATGATTCAAAAGGTTCACCGCTTGCAAAAAGTGCGTCTGTTTACAAGGTCTTCCTTGACCCGAGACAATTTCAGAAAGAACTTAAAGCACTTCAGGAATCAATCGACAAACGCAGCAAGGAAAAACTGGACGGTACTTACAAGCCGAAATATGACGATGACGGAAATGAACTGAATACATTGCCTGAATCGGCAGAAGCTTTCAAAAACGAGGCGATAGATTTTCTTTCCGAAAAACTTGGGATAACAGCCGAAAAAGTTTCTTCTGCAATGGTTGAAAACAGTCAGTACAGCATATTGCAGGACCAGGTTGAAAAACCCATTGCGGACGAAGTACTTGCCTTTTTTGACGAATATGAATTTATCTCTCTCAATGTTGAGGAGGATACGAAAAGATATTATCCGCATAACGAGCTTGCCGCCTCTGTTATCGGATTTACTTCCGCAGGCGGTGACGGTATGTACGGTATTGAAGCATACTATGATGACTATCTTGCAGGAGTGGACGGCAAGACGATTTCCGCAAAGGATTCAAACGGAAATGAACTTCCGTACAGATATTCAAAGACTTATGCCGCAAAAAACGGCGACGACGTTTATATGACGATTGACACGGAGATTCAGTATACTCTTGAAACTCATCTTGAAGAGATGGTGACGGAATTTGAAGTAAAAAACCGTGCGTGTGCAATTCTGATGAATGCAAAGACAGGTGCAATTTACGGCATGGCGACTTATCCGAGTTTTGACCTTAATGAACCATATGAAATTGCTGATACTGCCGCAGCGGAAAAAATAGCTCAGCTTACAGGTGATGCCGCAACAAAAGCAACTTCAGATGAACGTGAAGCACAGTGGAAAAACAAGTGCATTACCGAAATTTATGAACCAGGTTCGGTTTTCAAGGTAATAACAAGCTCGGCGGCTATTGAGGAAAATTTAATAGACCTTGAAAATGATTCTTTTTACTGTTCAGGTTCTGTAACACTTCCAGGTGCTGCACCTATTCACTGTCACGACTGGGGTGGTCACGGTGCTCAATCTTTCCAAAGAGCTCTTACAAACTCCTGCAACCCTGCTTTCATGGAAATAGGAAGCCGTCTCGGTGTTGATAAATTCTGTTACTATTATGATGCTTTCGGACTTAAAGAACAAACAGGCATAGACTTGCCTGCCGAAGGCGTGGGAATCGGCTTTGAGGCTGAAAATATGTCTCCGGTTGACCTTGCTGTAAGTGCTTTCGGACAAGGCGATACTCTCACTCCGATAGAAATGATTACTTCATACTGTGCAGCTATAAACGGCGGTTACCTCTTACAGCCATATGTGGTTGACAAGATAGTTGATGAGGACGGAAACATAGTTCTTAAAAATGAGAGAACAGTACGCAGACAGGTTATTTCAGAAGATACTTCCGAAAAAGTTAGAACAGCTCTCGGAAATGTTGTGACAGGCGGCAGCAGTGGTGGTAATGTAAGAATAAAGGGATATTCAATCGGCGGTAAGTCGGGTACTTCCGAACGTCTGAGCCTTGATAAAGATGAATACGGTGCGTCTTATGTGTGCTTTGCTCCTGTTGAAGACCCCGAAATAATTCTTTTGGTTCTTGCTGATATGCCTAATGCTGATATAGGATATTACGGAAGCGTTGTTGCAGTTCCGACCGCAAGGCACATTTTTGAAGACGTTCTGCCTTATCTTGGTTATTATCCCGCATATACCGACGAGGAAATTGAAGAGCTTGATGTGAAGATACCGCTTCTTGAAGGTTCTATCAGTGATGCAAAGGATACTCTTGATGGGCTTGGTGTTAAATATGAAATAATAGGAAACGGAATTGAAGTTGTTGCCCAGTCACCGCAGACAGGTTCTTCAGTTGCAAAGGGCGGATGTGTATATTTGTATACCGAAAAGGGCAATAATGTTGAATATGCAGTAGTTCCCGACTTGAAATATTCTTCACCGGAAGTTGCAAATGAATCAATAGCGTATTGTCATCTCAACTATGTGGCAAAGGGAGCTTCTGTAAAAAAAAGCAACGCTGTTGTTAACAGTCAGTCCATTCCTGCGGGAACAAGAGTTCCGTTTGGTACGACAATTGAACTTGAATTTATTGTAAATGAAAATCAGGATTAGTACGGAGGCGGTTTTTTTAATGAAACTTAATGAATTGATTGCAGATTATTGTGGACAGCTTGCTGATGCGGAAATTACATCAGTGACGGACGATACACGGAAAGTGCAGAAAGGCAGTCTGTTTTTCTGCGTAAAGGGCGGACGTTTCGACGGTCACACCGCTGCGGCTGAAATGCTTGAAAAAGGAGCGGCAGCGGTTGTGTGCGAGCATGACCTTGGACTTGACGAACGTCAGATTATTACTGAAAATTCACGCCGTCTTTATGGCGAAGTATGTTCGGCATGGTTCGGACACCCCGAAAAAAAGCTTAAAATGATAGGTGTTACGGGAACTAACGGAAAAACCACAACCACTAATATCATAAAACACATACTTATGCAGAACGGTCACAAAACTGGTCTTGTCGGTACGATACAGAACGAAATAGGCGACGAAATTTTACACACCGACAACACAACGCCCTTTGCTTTCGACTTCATGGCTCTGCTTGACAGAATGGTCAAATCAGGCTGTGAATATGTTGTCATGGAGGTTTCCTCTTTCGGACTGGTTCAGAACAGAATAGGCTCATCACATTTTGACATAGCCCTTTTTACCAATCTCACTCAGGATCACCTTGACTATCATAAAAACATGGAAGATTATTATCAGGCTAAAAAAATGCTTTTTAGTATGTGTGATACCGCAATCCTGAATGTTGACGACGATTACGGAAAACGTCTTTATAATGAAACCGAATGTGAAAAATTTACGTTCAGCGTTAAGCAGAAAGCGTCTTTTTATGCCGACGGTATAAAAATAAAATCTACGGGTTCAAGCTTCTGGTTTTGCAACGACGGAAAATCCTATCTTATAAAGACAAATATGCCAGGGGTTTTCAATGTATCGAACGTCACGGCGGCTGTTTCCGTGTGCCTTAAAGCAGGTATTCCGCCCGAGAATATAATATCTGCGATTGAAAACTATAACGGCGTAAAGGGAAGATGTGAAGTCATTCCTACAGGAAAGGACTTCACAGTAATATGCGATTATGCCCATACCCCCGACGCTGTTGAAAATGTTCTAAGAAGCGTGAGGGAATATGCGGAAAACCGTCTTATATGTCTTTTCGGCTGTGGCGGAAACCGTGATGCCGCAAAACGTCCGAAAATGGCAAAGGCAGCCGCAAAGTATGCCGATAAGCTAGTTGTTACTTCGGAT
>CAMWVV010000071.1 GCA_947177755.1 uncultured Ruminococcus sp.
GTTGCCTTACCGCTTGGCTATAACCCAAAAAATCAATCATTAATTATATAAGACTATTCAGCAAAAATCAAGAGGGGAGACATATATTTTCTTATTTTAACAAAAATACCGATGATAAACATCGGTATTTTATATTGATTAATAAAAAGTTACCACTTCTTTTTCCGGAGGAGCAGACGGAACAAAATCCGTTACAAATAACACAGGACCTTTTCCACGATAAAGTTTATGACGCTGAACTTTGATTTTTGCGGTAAGCATAAACCAGCTTTTTTCCTTAATGTCTGAAACGTCGTCAAACTGTGCCGCACACCAGCAGTATTGAATGTCGTCAACACAGCAGGTCATTATATGCCGACCTGCCGCAAGAGTATTTTTAGGGAACTTCGGATTTTTTGCAACAAGTGCTTTGAAAGTAACGGTTTTGCCGTCGTATTTCTGTGGCTCTTCCATGATGTCACGATACCAAAGAGCATAGTCCGAATCATTTATAATAATATGCGATGCTTCGACATCAAATGGCAGGGGGTCTTCAATGTCGTCATAGGCTACTGTTCCGTCGGTGTATTCATATGCTATTTCACTTCTTCGGCTTACACCTCTTACTATCTGGTGAAATTTATTCGGGTCATAACTTCTTTCAAAACGGTTGAAAACTATAAGTTCACACACATTAAGCTTGTCAACTACAAGACTTCTCATATTTGAATTATACTGTGGAAATGTTGTAGCGTCGGCAAAGCACATAATCTGATAGAATGCCCAGCCGTCGGGAGCAGCGTCAAAAAGTTCCGTAACCTGCCACATACCATTATATTCAATAATAATACGTTCCGCACGGCATTCATCAACAAGTCGCTGAAGATTTTCGGTTGTCATATCAGACTTGTCGTCAACTGCACGTAAGAAAATGTTATTTTTTTTGAAACTGGTGGTATCATATTCTTCCTCGCCTTCCTCAAAAACAAGAAGCAGTGTTCTTTCACCCGTATTGAAACGCTTGTCTGCAAGAGTTTCCTGAATGAATTTCGTTTTTCCCGATTCCAGAAAACCTAAAAATAGATACACGGGAATAGTTTCTTCCTCATTATAAGGCATTATATTATTACCCTCCTTATTCAGCAAAGAAAAGTTTTGCAATAGCTTTTTCGTCTATCTTTGAACCGATAACACAAAGTCTGCCTGTAGTTCCTGCACTGCCTCTGCGTATATCAGGTACACCCGGAACATAATCAAAGTGAATCCATTCGCCGTCGCTTGCCGGAACAATTCCTTTTGCACGGAGAATCATGCCATAAGTCTCTTCATCGGAAAGTGCATTAAGAGCGTTGTTGATTTCATCTTCCGTGTAGGGTCTTGCTGTTTCTATGCCCCAGCTTGTGAATACGTCATCTGCATGGTGGTGATGGTGTTCTTCGTGGTCATGGTCATGGCAACCGCAAGTGCAGTCTTCATCGTGTTCATGTTCGTTATGATGTTCATGCTCTTCATCATGATGATGGTGATGATGTTCTTCATGGTCGTGGTCGTGACAGCCGCAAGTACAGTCTTCACCGTGTTCGTGTTCTTCGTCGTGGTTATGGTGATGATGGTGGTGGTGTTCATGTTCTTCATGAAGAAGCTGTTTAAGTTCGTCATCAAGAGTGTTTTTCTGTGTCATGGCTTCAACAAGCTGTTTGCCTGTAAGCTGTTCCCACTCTGTAGTGACAACGGGTGCGGAAGGATTGCACTCACGCAGACGTTTAACACAGTCGTCAAGTTTATCCTGTGAAAGTCCTGCCGTATGGCTGAGAATGATACAACTTGCATATGTTATCTGATTATTGAAAAATTCACCGAAATTCTTCTGGTACATCTTGCACTTCTTTGCATCTACAACAGTAGTGAAACCGTCAAGTTCAACGTCGTGTGCATCAATATTCTGAACAGCTTTTATAACGTCGCTGAGTTTTCCTACGCCCGACGGTTCAATAAGAATACGGTCGGGGTGATACTGTTCAATAACCTGCTCAAGAGCTTTGCCGAAATCTCCCACGAGGCTACAGCAGATACAACCCGAATTCATTTCGGTAATTTCGATTCCTGCGTCCTGAAGAAAACCGCCGTCAATGCCAATCTGTCCGAACTCGTTTTCAATCAGTACAAGCTTCTCGCCCTTGTAACCTTCGGAGATGAGTTTCTTGATGAGAGTTGTCTTTCCTGCACCAAGAAAACCCGAAAAAATAGTAATCTTTGTCATATAAAACACTTCTTTACTTTTATAATACTACCGCATGAAAAATATACGGTGCATTTTTATTATAACACCTTTTTCCTGTAAAAGCAAGCAGAAGGTGCATTCATGCAACAATTATCATAAAATTATCACATCTTAATCTGTCGATATATTTTTTACTGAAAAATAAAATTCCAAATAAATATGAAAAAAGGTATAGAAATTTTTGGTGATATATGTTATAATAAAAGCGTTACAAGGTAATTTAAAGGAGGAATGTACATATGAAAAAAGTACAGATTACAGAAACTGTCCTGCGTGATGCTAATCAGTCACTCATGGCTACACGTCTGCCATATTCCGACTATGAAGATATTCTTTCGGATATGGACAAGGCAGGATATTACTCAATAGAGTGCTGGGGAGGAGCTACATTTGATTCATGTCTGCGGTATCTCAATGAAGACCCGTGGGAACGTCTCAGAAATCTGAGAAAACATCTCCCTAACAACAGACTGCAAATGCTTCTGAGGGGTCAGAATCTGCTGGGCTATAAGCATTATCATGATGATGTTGTAGAAAAATTCATTGAACTTTCAATCAAAAACGGTATTGATATTATACGTATTTTTGATGCCCTCAACGATTTCCGAAATCTCGGCACAGCCCTTGATGCAACTATGAAGTACGCCACCCCGAAAACTATAGCGTCGGGCTGTATTTCGTACACACAAAGCCCCGTACACACAGTAGACAAGTATATTGAAATGTGTAAGGAACTAAAGACAATGGGATTCCAGACAATTTGTCTTAAGGATATGGCAGGTACAATGACACCTTATGAAGCAGAACATCTTATTAAGGGCATCAAAGATGCAGTAGGCGACATTCCTCTTATTCTGCATACTCACTGTACAACGGGTATGGCTTACATGACACTGACAAAAGCTATTGAGTCGGGAATAGATGTAATCGACTGTGCGGCATCATGTTTTTCGGGCGGAACTTCACAGCCGTCAACCGAAACAATGTTTTATGCTTTACAGCAGTACGATATTGAAACAGGTCTTGACGAAAATATAATAAACAAGGTAAATGATTATTTCAAGCCGATAAAACAGAAATATGTTGACAACGGTCAGATTAATCCGAAAAGTCTTGCAACCGATGCACAGGCACTTGTATACAAAGTCCCCGGCGGTATGCTTTCAAATATGATTGCAAATCTTACCGATATGCACGCAATGGACAAATTCGATGCGGCACTGAAAGAAATTCCCGAAGTAAGAAAAGACCTCGGCTATCCGCCGCTTGTTACTCCGCTTTCACAGATGGTCGGAAATCAGGCTGTTACAAACGTTCTCGTCGGCGAACGCTATAAGAATATTTCAAAGGAAGTCAAGAACTATATAAAAGGTGAATACGGAATTGCACCCGCTCCCGTAAGTCCCGAACTTATTGAAAAGGTAATCGGCAAGGGCGGTAAGCCTGTTGACTGTCGTATTGAGGACAAGAAGAGAACAGGGGAGGAGTTTGAAAACGCACGTGAGGCTCTTGGCGACCTTGTACGTTCGGAAGAAGATATTATGAGTTACATTTGTTATCCCGACCAGACAATAAAATTCCTCAAGGCACGTCGTGCAAAGGAAGAAAACGAAGCTGTCTATACTATCGAAGCAATATAAGGAGGACGATTTTTTATGAATATCGGAGATGCTGCAATTACGGCTGTTTTCGGATATGCTGTAGTATTTGTCGGACTTCTTATACTTATGGCGGTAATTTACTGTATGGGAGCATTTTTCAAGTCAAGGGAAGCAAAGTTCGCTGACGAAAAGGATGACACTCCTGCTCAGACAGAGGTAAAAACCGAACCTGTTCAGAAAACTGAAAAGCCTGTTGCCAAGGGTTCGGCAGGACGTATAAAGCTTTATGACGTTCCCGACAAGGAAGCCGCAATGATTATGGCAATCGTTGCAGATACAATGAAAAAGCCAATAAATGAACTGCACTTTATTTCCATTAAGGAGGTCAAATGATTATGAAGTACAAAGTAACACTTAACGGAAAAACATATGAGGTTGAAGTGGAACACGGAAAAGCCGTTCTCCTTGACGAGTATGAAGCTCTTGCACCTGCTCCGTCCGTTTCGTCTGCTCCCGAACCAGTTTCAGCACCTGTAAATAATACACCTGCTCCGTCCGCTCCCGTAAGTCTTGCATCAGGTGAAACAATTTCCGCTCCCATGCCAGGTAATATAATAAGGGTTGACGTAAAAGAAGGGGACAAGGTAACAGCGGGTCAGGTGCTTGTGATTCTAGAAGCCATGAAAATGGAAAACGAAATTGTAGCGTCAAAGGACGGAACAATTGCACAGGTAGTCACAAGCAAGGGAGCAGTTGTTGAAACAGGTTCACCGCTCTTGGTAATAGCATAAGGGGGTATTTAAATGGATATTCTCGAAACCCTTAAAACTCTTGCGTCAGAATCGGGATTTGCAGGATTTTTTTCAATAGACGGTCTTAAAAATCTCGTAATGATACTTATTTCATTTTTCCTGCTTTACTTAGGTATAAAAAGAAAATTTGAACCGCTGTTACTTGTCGGAATAGCTTTCGGCTGTCTGCTTGTAAACGTTTCAAACTTCTTTTCAGGCGGTGAAAGTTCTGCGGAAGCTCTGTATCACCCTGAACTCTGGGACGCTTTTCTTGACCATGACAGCGAATTTTATCACAGTTACGGTCATATAATGGCTAACGGCGGACTGCTTGACATTTTATACATAGGTGTTAAATCGGGACTTTATCCGTCGCTGATATTCTTAGGTGTCGGAGCAATGACCGATTTCGCTCCTCTCCTTGCAAATCCTAAA
Organism: uncultured Ruminococcus sp.; assembly: GCA_947177755.1. Taxonomy (GTDB): domain Bacteria; phylum Bacillota; class Clostridia; order Oscillospirales; family Ruminococcaceae; genus Ruminococcus. Next base: position 5,088 of record CAMWVV010000071.1, read on the forward strand.
AGCCTTTTACTCGGTGCGGCTGCACAGATGGGCGTATTTCTTGCATTTTTCGGTGCGGTATGCCTTGGATTCACAGGTGAAGAAGCTGCTTCAATCGGAATTATAGGAGGTGCTGACGGTCCTACGGCTATTTTCCTTACAACCCGTCTCGCCCCTCATCTTCTCGGACCTATCGCAATAGCCGCATATTCATACATGGCACTTATTCCGATGATTCAGCCGTTTTTCATGAATCTGCTGACAACTGAAAAAGAACGCAAGGTTGTAATGACACAGAACAGAAAAGTTTCCAAAACCGAAAAGATTATTTTCCCAATTGTTGTTGCTGTCTTTGTAATTCTTCTTCTGCCGTCAACTGCTCCGCTGATTGGCTGTCTTATGCTCGGCAACCTCTGGAAAGAGTGCGGTGTGACCGAAAGACTTTCCGACACGGTTCAGAATGCTCTTATGAATATAGTAACCGTATTTCTCGGCATTTCGGTAGGTGCGACAACTGTCGGTTCACGTTTCCTTAACTTGCAGACTGTCGGTATAATAGTTCTCGGTCTTACTGCTTTCTGTTTCTCAACAATAGGCGGTCTTCTCGTCGGAAAACTCATGTATAAACTTTCAGGCGGAAAAATCAATCCCCTTATCGGTTCGGCAGGTGTTTCCGCTGTACCTATGGCAGCAAGAGTTTCACAGATTGAGGGTCAGAAAGCCAATCCGAAAAACTTCCTGCTTATGCACGCTATGGGTCCTAATGTTGCCGGTGTAATCGGTTCTGCAATTGCTGCCGGATTCCTGCTTGCAGTATTCAAGTAATAACAAAAAAGCTGTCGGATATTTTCCGACAGTTTTTTATTTATATATCAGGACGCTTTTTTTAGAAACAAAAGCATTGTATATTATTTCTGATATATCGGATTCTCCTGTATATTTTATGCTGTAGTCTATTGTTTCATCATCTCCGCACAGAGAAATAATGAATTTTTCCAGTCCGGAAACCCTTTTCAAAAATTTCATAAGGTTATGAGAGACTAATTCTTCAGGACAACAGTATGCAATATGTTTTAAATCATATACTGCACTGGAAGTAAGTACAACAGGCATATAGATTTTGGTACTTTTAATAATGCTGTCTGTTTCTATACTATAAAATGATTTTAGTATAAGTGAATCTTCCGTTTCAAATCTTCTTGGAGTATGACAATATTCCTCACCGCCCCACCAAAATTTAACTTCTTTTATCCCAGTCTGCAAAAAATTTTTTTCGGATATTACTATATCAAGATGATAATCCATATAACCTGCTCACCTGCTTATTTCTTTCAGTTTCTGTGTTATATATTATATCATTTTTTTTATATGAAAGCAAGTTTTTAAATTTTATCAGATGTCTTGACATTTTATAATATTTGCATTATAATAAAATAGCAGAGATGTATGCAAAAGTATAAATTTCCGAACTTCTGTACGCACAAGTACAGTTGTTCAACGGAGATCTATTATTTTTTTAATAAGGAGAATTTTAAAGTACAGCAAAATATATGGCGTTAATTCCGAAGTACGCAATTCAGAACGCTATCTGCCGTCTGTGGAGAATATCCGCCGAGGCTGACTTTTACGAGCAATTTTTTCAGCCGTATTTACGGTGACGAAATGCCCGATGTCACAATACAGGAGGTAAAAACGGCTGTGCCGTAAACGGAATTATTACAATCCGTTTTTATCGCCGAAAAGTGCATAACGATTTCGGAGGAAATGATAATGGTAAATACACGCCTTAGAAAGGGTCGTCTGATTATGACAATGTTTATAATCGCAGGCGTTCTTTTTGCGGCTGATGCTCTTAGAAGAGCGTTGTTTTTGAATACGGACCCCAATATTATAGTTGACAACGGTATAGTCAAAACATACAGTACAGGAGTAAATATACGGGCAGAAAGTCTTGAAAACGATATGATGAATCAGCAGGAAGAATTTTCCGAATATTCCGAACTTGAAATATCCGCAACACAGCTCGTTTCAGGAGAGCTTGTCCGTGTGGATTATGAACACCCATACGTTTCTCTTGACATGATACCGACAGTCAACCTTGTTTATTACAGAAATGATTACTACACCCTTATAAACGAAACAGACCCCGTCATTCTTAATGAAGATGCCGCCGAGGCTCTTAATTTTATGATGGAGGATTATTATAAATCAACAGGTCGTTCCAATTTTCTTATATACGGAACTACAGACACATATACGGGCGAAGATTCTTACTGTCCGCAGTACTTTCCCGAATCTTCTACGGGAAATACCGTTGATTTGGCGGTAAACGTCGGAGCGGAAGTTTTTACATACGACGGCTGTGACGATGAAAAATGGATTGTTGACAACTGCCATAATTATGGATATATCGTAAGATACCCCGAAGGAAAAGCAGATGTGACGGGAAATGGTTTCTGTCCCTGGCATTTAAGGTATGTCGGGAAAGTTCATTCTGCCATTATGAAAGATTTGGATTTATGCCTTGAGGAATATATAGAATACCTTGAAGAGTATACTTTTGACCACCCTTTTTCATATAACCTTGACGGCACTCTTTGCGATGTATACACCGTCAAATCAACAGGAGAAACAACGCCCGCATATGTGCCTGTTTACAAAGATTACGACATTTCAGGCACAAATACCGACAGTTTTATTATAACGGTAATAAAATGCTGACAGCTGTTTTTTCGTAATACCCGATAAGCTTCCCTCATATATATTGCATAAAGGGAGGCGGTAAACTTTGAAAAATGTTTTGAAAAAGATAACGGCGGTGCTTGTCGCACTGCTTACATCTATGCTGTTCATATCTGCTGATGAGGCGGAAGATGTTCAGGAAAAATATTCTGCACATATTCTGATAGAAGCACGTACAGGTGCTGTCCTTGATGAATATAAATCAGATTTGCAGGTGAATGCAGGCTATTTGAGCAAGCTGATGTCGGTGCTTCTGATAGCGGAGGATATTGAAGACGGAAAATACACACTTGGCACTGTTATAACAGCGTCACAGGCTGTTTCCGGTACTGACGGTGCTGTGGTGTGGATTGAACCGAATGAAAGTATCACCGTTGAAGAACTCCTGAAAGCTGTGATAATCGGTAATGCAAACGATGCAATGACAGTTCTTGCCGAGTATTCCGAACAATCAACGGAAAACTTCGTCATGCGTATGAACAGCAGAGCATTTGAACTCGGTCTGCGTGATACCGCTTTTTATTCGCCCTACGGGTATTATGATGAGCGGGAGCATACCACCGCACACGATTTGGCAATAATCTGTGCAGAACTTTCTGAATATGATGCTTTGGAGCAGTATTTCCGCACATGGCGTGACTTCGTCAGAAACGGAAAGGCGGAGCTTGTAAACGAAAACACACTTTCACGAACTTATGAACGCCACATAGGCTTTAAAGCGTCACATTCGGAAAAATCAGGATATTGCATTGCGGAGGGCGGACGAAGCAGTGAAGGGACTGTTTATATTGCCGTTGTTCTCGGTGCGGAAAACGATGACGTTTCATTTCAGAAAGCCAGAGACCTTGTAAACAGGGGATTCAGCGGTTTTCATGTGACGGCTACAATGTTTCCCGATGAAATGCTTATGCCCATAAAAGTTAAAAACGGAACTGATATGGCAGTTGAAATAAAACTGAAAAATCAAAGCAGTTTGGTAGTCCCGAAATGTGTCAGCGAACTTAATACAGTGGTCGTATTGCCCGACTATCTTAATGCACCGCTTGAAAAAGGACAGAAAATAGGAACGGCGGGATTTTACAGCGGTGATACTTTAGTATGTGAAACTGATATTGTAGTAAAAAATAATGTTGAAAAACTTACTTTTCATTACAGTTTTAAGCAGATACTGTTAAATATTATCAAAAAATGATGTAAAATTTTGTGAATTATGTCAAATATTCGATTTACTCTTGAAAAAAAACTTAAAATATAGTATTATAAATATGGTGAATTATATTTGTACGGATTTTTTCGTGCAGAACGGAGGTAAAATACAATGTCTTTAAAACTTAATACAAAATATCTCAAGGACTATGTGAACAATGACGAGCTGGAAGGTATCAAGGCACAGGTGGAAGCCGCTGCCGACGCTCTTCACAATAAAACAGGTCTCGGCAATGACTTCTTAGGCTGGGTTGAACTTCCCACAGATTACGACAAAGAAGAATTTGCAAGAATCAAAGAGGCTGCCGATAAAATCAAGGCTAATTCCGATATTCTTATTGTTATCGGTATCGGCGGTTCATATCTCGGTGCAAGAGCTGCAATCGAACTTCTCAAATCGCCACTTTACAACAACATGAAGAAAGATACTCCCGATATATATTATGTCGGAAACAGCATAAATCCCGCTTACCTTAATGAAGTTATCGGACTTTGCAAGGATAAGGATTTTTCTGTCAACGTAATTTCAAAATCAGGTACTACAACAGAGCCTGCCCTTGCTTTCAGAATCTTCAAAAAGATGGTTGAAGAAAAGTATGGCAAGGAAGAGGCTAAAAACCGTATTTTTGCCACAACAGACAAGGCAAGGGGAACTCTCAAGAATCTTTCCGATGCTGAGGGCTATGAAACTTTCGTTATTCCCGACGACGTTGGCGGACGTTTTTCCGTTCTTACTGCTGTCGGTCTTCTCCCGATTGCCGTTGCAGGCTGTGACATTGATGCTCTCATGGCAGGTGCAAGAAAAGCCCAGAATGATTTCTGTGCCGATTTCGACAACAACGACTGTTACAAGTATGCCGCTCTCAGAAATATTCTCTACAGAAAAGGCAAGTCAGTTGAAATGCTCGTTTCCTATGACCCCAGTTTTGTTATGATGTCTGAATGGTACAAGCAGCTTTTCGGTGAGAGCGAAGGCAAGGACAACAAGGGAATTTTCCCGTCTGCCGCTGTTTTCTCCACAGACCTGCACTCTATGGGTCAGTACATTCAGGACGGTGCAAGAATCCTCTTTGAAACCGTTGTTGACATAAAGAAGCCTAAGACAGACCTTTTCCTTGAGTCCGATGACGAAAATCTCGACGGTCTTAATTTCCTTACAAATCAGAATATGTCCGTTGTAAACAGAAAGGCTTTTGAGGGTACTGTTCTCGCTCATACAGAGGGCGGAGTTCCCAATATCATTCTTGAACTTGATGACACAACTGAAGAAAATGTGGGCTATATGATTTATTTCTTTGAAAAGGCTTGTGCTGTTTCGGGTTATGTTCTCGGCGTGAATCCGTTCAATCAGCCTGGTGTTGAAAGCTATAAGTCAAATATGTTCGCACTTCTCGGCAAACCCGGCTATGAGGGTGCTAAGGCTGCTCTTGAAGAAAAGCTCGGTTAATTTCCGGCTTTCGATATACAGGCAAAATACGTTACAAAATGCCGAAAGGCATCGGAAGGAGTAAAAAATTATGATTAAACTGATTACCGGTAAAAAGGGTTCAGGAAAAACAAAGATTCTTATCGACCAGATTAATGAATCTGTAAAATCCACAAACGGCAGTATCGTATGTGTTGAAAAAGGTTCAACAGTAAGATATTCCATCAGCCGTAAAGTAAGATGGTGCGATACTGAATATTACAACGTTGAGGGCTATGAAACTTTCTACGGCTTTATTGCAGGTCTTCTTGCAAGCAACTATGACATCACAGATATTTATGTTGATGGTATCTTCAGAATAGGCGGACGTGACTATGAGGCTTTCGGCAATCTTCTTGAAAAGCTTGACAAACTCACAGGCGATGACGCAACGGTTGTTTTCACTGTTTCTGCCGATGTTGACGAACTTTCCGAAAACGTCAAGCAGTTCATAAAGTAATTCTTAAAGAAATTTCACTTTTTTCAAAAACACCTATTGACATATTCTGTGAATTGGTGTATAATATATTTCATGATGCTCTAAAGGACTTTTATATTATGAAGATTAATTTAAAACAGCTTTTCAATATTGCAGGAGAATCAAAGAATATCGGTTACTCTATCGGTGAAGACGAACTTTCCGCCATTCACGGCTACAGTTTCGTTTCGCCCGTGGAAGTTGACGGCAGGATTTTCAACAGGGCAGGCGTTGTCTACCTTGAATATTCTGTGTCTTTTACACTGCTCGTTACCTGTGACAGATGTCTGAAAGAGTTTGAAAGAGAATATAACTTTGACTTTGAACATATTGTTGTCCCTTCTGTAAGCAACGATAACGACGAATATATTGTTGCCGACGGTCAGAGCATTGAACTTAACGAAATTGCTTTTACCGACCTCCTTTTACAGCTCCCTTCAAAAAACTTATGCAAAGATGACTGCAAAGGTCTTTGCATGGTCTGCGGCTGTGATCTGAATGTGTCCGAATGCAATTGTTTCAATTCTGAGCTGTGAAGCTCTTTTGTAAGGAGGTGCCAGAATGGCTGTACCAAAGAGAAAAACTTCCAAGGCAAGACGTGATAAGAGACGTTCTGCCGTATGGAAGCTTGACGTGCCGGCAATGTCCAAGTGCGACAATTGCGGTGCATATAAAGCTCCGCACAAGGTTTGCAAAAACTGCGGTTTCTATAAGGGCGTTGAGGTTCTTAAAATCGACGCTGAATAATCGGCTTAATCCGATACATGAGAGGGAGAGGAGGAGTTAAGTCCTTCTCTCCCTTTTAAATTATTTGGTCGGAGTGTTTACATGGTTAAAATAAAAAGTATAATTCACGGTTCTCCTGCTCAGTCAGCGGGAATTATGCCGGAAGATTTCCTGCTTTCCGTCAACGGTCAGGAAATAAAGGACGTTCTTGACTATATGTTCTATGCCTCCGAAATTTCCGTTGACCTTGAAATAATACGGAATGATGTTAAATTTTCTGTTCATATTGATAAAGACGAGTATGATGACATAGGTCTTGAATTTGATACTTTCCTTATGGACAGCAAACAGTCGTGCAGAAATAAATGCGTTTTCTGCTTTATCGACCAGATGCCACCGAATATGCGTGAAACCCTCTATTTCAAGGACGATGATGCAAGGCTTTCCTTTCTACAGGGAAATTATGTTACTCTTACCAATCTTGAACAGTCTGACATTGACCGTATTATAAAGATGAAACTGAATATAAACGTTTCCGTGCATACAACAAACCCCGAACTGCGTGTTAAGATGATGCATAACCGTTTTGCAGGAGAAAAACTCAGATATATATATCAGCTTGCCGAAAACGGTATAAAGCTTAATTGTCAGATTGTATGCTGTCCCGACCTCAACGACGGCGACGAACTCAGACGCTCCCTTAAAGACCTCGGCGGACTTATGCCGAATATATCAAGCATGGCTGTTGTCCCCGTGGGAATCACAAAGTTTCGTGAGGGATTATTTCCGCTGACCTGTTGCCC
>CAMWVV010000072.1 GCA_947177755.1 uncultured Ruminococcus sp.
ACCTTGATATTTTCTTAAATCTATGGTAGATTAATATCAGACCCAGGGTCATACAGATTAAAGTGCGGTACCAGCTTTATCTGAATCCATATATTGTTGAAAAAGGAGATTTTATTATGGATAATAATCCCTATGGTTTACGCTCTCCGTTTGAACGTATCGAAGACATCAAAGCTGAACGTGACTGGCTGCTGACAACTAATAATAACCTTATGACTGAGTATAACAGTCTCCAGGCAAATTATAATCAGCTTCAGCAGCAGGCATACGGTATGCAGCAGGCAAGCAATAACACCATATGCCAGTTAACTGCTACTATCGCAGCCATGAAATCCGAAAGAGAATCTATGTCAAGACGCTTTATGACTGATGATTACGGCAACGTAACCTGCATCGAACCAAGCGGCAAGAGAAAACCTGTAGGTTCAATTAAAATCAATGGAGAGTTTATTCTTGTATCTGCTATTGATTCTGAGAAAAAAGAAAACCTTGTCGTTGAATATCGTACAGGATATAATGCAGTTAATACTGCTGTCATACCCTTTTCTGACATCACAAATAAAAAACTTCTCCAGTACTTCCCGAAATTCAGGAGAACTTGCAGTAATGATATTGCTAAGGATTATCTTTACGATACTTTAATGTTCCTGCTCGATGCTCAGCTTCCGGTCCTGGAAACACCTGAATTTCCTGGACTTACAATCCGTAAAACAAATGGTATGGTAACAGAAGCATCATACAGATGCTGCGATGAAAAAATTCCTGATGTATTCAAAAAGTATATTTCTAATTCCTATCAGAAAAAAATGCTTCCTGCCGTAAATAAAACCCCGGAGACAATTCTCCAGAATCTCATTCCACATCTTAATTCACATCAAATCCTGATGCTTATTTCATTCGGACTCACAGGAATGATATCCTCGTTTCTCAAAGCTGTTCATAATTCAGTGTCAATGATTCTTGTGATTTCCACTAATAAAATTGATGCTGAATCACTTGCAGGCTGTTTCATCAAAACATACAACCGTACGCAAGTTCCAAAATCGCTTACTATGAGCAAAACAGAGCTTATAAAGCTACTCAGGGAAAGCAATGATGAAACTGTTGTACTTAAAGATGATACTACTTCTGAAAGCAACGTTAAACGAACCAGCTCTGTTGATACCATTCTGAGTTTCAATTCTGATGAAAATTGCAAGCCTTTCAATCTTGCGATTATTTCAAATACAATCCAGTATTTTATTACTCCAGGCAAAGCAGTTATACTGGAGCTTGACGAAAATTTAGGCATGAATTTTTCGGAGACTGAACGATATAGATTGTCTAAAAATCTTGATGAAATGTACAGATGCTTTGTAGATACTTTCTGCAAATACATAAAGGAATATGGTGAAAAACTTATTTCAGATATAAACGCCCTCAAAAAAGAATCCCATACTGATTTTGTATCGGACGGATTCAATACTGTATTTGCAGTGCTGTATGCCGTTCTGAAACTTTGGGGAAAAATATTCAGATTTCAAATTCCACCAACCTTTAAGCCGTTCCTGAAAAAACAGATTATGATTTCACAGGATTATGAAACAGGTAAAGATTCAGCAATTATCAACTCATTCTTTAAGACATTGAATTCTTCTGTATCAGTCGGAATACTCAATGTCAAGAAACTCAGCAGAGATATGAAATTTGAAGATAATCAGAATATTGCTGTTATCAAAGATGGGCTTATGATGATGGAAGAAAATACTTTAAAAGAAGTTTTTCTTCCGCAAATCCCTATAGCTCAAACAGTCAACAGTATTCTGAGTACATTGAGAAATGAAGGTTATCTTACATCAACAAACGGACACCGAAAGCCTACAACAGTATATAATGCCGACGGAATACCGGTACAGAAAAAACTTATCGCTTTTAAATACATTGATATGGTAAGCTCTGAAACTTTGAATTATATCGAAAATCTCAGAAACAAACAATATTTCAGCTGTGAAATAAGTATTGAAAACTTCATACCGCTCATTCAGAATAAGTCCGGTCAGGTTGCAGGACAGATACTTGTATCAGAAAGTAATCAGCACCGTTTTATAACCGGTAAAAGCGGAAGTGGTAAAACAGTATTCCTTATACAACTTATGTATCATCTCAGCAAGGCAGAAAATCGTATAATAGTATTTGATTCAAGCTCGTCTTTTACAGAAGATTCACTTCTTAAAGTTCTTCCTCAGAATTTTGTAAGAGAAAATATAACTTTCCACAAGATTAATAAAAAAGGTGTTCCCGTAGACCTGCTTCATACATACAGCACAGACAAGCCTCTTTCACGCAGAAATATGCTTTTCAATATTCTTTGCGAAGCTATACACGACCCAAGTCAGAATCAGGAAACCGCTCTTAAAAATATGATAAGTTCTATGCTGAAAACAGCTGATTCTCCAAAATATATTAACCTTATGAAACAGTTTCATTGTGCAAAAAATGCTTCAGAAAAAAGTATTGAAAACAAATTCAGTTCTGTATTCGAAGACATTATTAATAGTGGAATCGAAACAGATTACGACTGGTTTACATTTCTTAAAAAATCTAAAAAAATAGTAATTATCTCAACAGAAGACTTAATGAGCGGAAACGGCAGTCAGCTCACTGATATGCTTCTTGCATCACTTTACTACGCACAGTTGCATGAAACCGAACCACATCAGATAAGTATCTTCATTGACGAAATACAGAATCAGAACCTTTCTGAAAAAAGTATCATAAGCAAGATACTCAAAGAAGGAAGAAAAAATCATATTGACTTGAATTTTGCGACACAATATGTAAATGACATAAGACAGAATCGTATGATGAAACAGGCAGGTCTTTCCGTCTACTTCAAACCAGACCTTGCTTCTAAAATGTCAGTGGCAAATATGCTCAGTCTTAAAAAGAGCGAAAGTTATAAGCTTGACAAACTCAGCACTGGCGAATGCTTTGTACAGGGAACTGTTTTCAATTTTGAAACAGGCGGTACAGAAGATACAGTTATCTCCGGCAAAACATACCTTATTCCCGACTCTCCGTTAAATAAATAACCCGTTAAATCCACTATGGTCTGAACCATAGTGGATTTTTGTTATTATCTAAATTTTTGATTATATATCATAACAGTGAATCTATGTCAGGTACTGATTTTACGAAAATGGTATGACCACATAGGTTAATCCGCCTTCGGGCGGAGCATAGAGCCACAATCAGAAAGGAGGCTAAAACAATGTTCAATAACCAGCGTTACATAACAAGGGGTATTAATTCTGAAATTCCGTTTGAGTTACAGTTCTTCATGTGGGACTGTATCGACAGAATGCCCGAACCAAAAGACTATTTCCAGATATTCGAGCTTAAAAACCTCGACGGAATGCAACATATCATTCACTGTTCTGAACAGCCCGAATACAAAATGAATTACTTCATTCCTACCGGCAAGGCTGTGACTGCAAAAATCTACGTCATTGACAGCGAGGAATACAGCACAATGCTTTTAGCAGAAGAATATTAACCCACACAACAAAGCCCTCCCGATTAATTTCGGGAGGGCAATTTTTATTTATGGAGGTCAAATCAAATGGAAGAAGAAAAAATCTACTGTACCCACTGTGGTGAAGTAATCGAGGGCGACGATTACGACACAATCTACGGTGAACCAATCTGTCAGGACTGTATTGATGCCTACACAGTGGTCTGTGACAGATGTGACGAGATTATCTGGGACTGTGACTCGTACAGCGACGGAAATATCTGCCTCTGCGGTCACTGCTATGACAACTACTATACACGCTGCGAACAGTGCGATTCAATCATTCACAATGATGACACATACGAATACGATGACTATTATTACTGCCATGACTGCTATCAGGATATCCGCAGAAACGATTCAATTCACGAATACAGTTACAAGCCTGACCCGATTTTCTACGGTGACAGCAACCGTTATTTCGGGGTGGAACTTGAAATCGACGGAGCAGGCAAAGACGAGGATTATGCAGAAGAAATCCTTGATATCGCCAACGAAGACAACGAACACATCTACATAAAGTCCGACGGAAGCCTTGAAGACGGCATGGAGATAGTTACTCACCCTATGTCACTTGAATATCACAAGGATTTCTGCTGGGACAGGGTTATGAAAAGGGCAGTGTATCTTGGTTATCGTTCACATCAAACCTCAACTTGCGGACTTCATGTTCATGTCAATCGTGACAGTTTTGGTCTTGACCGTGAGGAACAGGACGAAGTTATCAGCCGTATTCTCTACTTTGTAGAACACCACTGGAATGAAATGCTGAAATTTTCAAGACGTTCGGAATATGCTATGAACCGCTGGGCTGCAAGATACGGCTATGAAAACTCACCCAAAGCAATCATGGACAAGGCTAAGAAAAGCTATGGTCGCTATGTTGCTATCAATCTCTGCAACTACCATACTATCGAATTTAGACTTTTCAGGGGAACTCTCAAATACAACACACTTATCGCAACACTGGAACTGGTGAATAAGATTTGTGAACTTGCCGTTCTTATGAACGATGACGGAATTTCAAAAATATCGTGGTCTGAATTTGTAGCAGGAATCAAAGAGCCCGAACTCATTCAGTATCTCAAAGAGAGAAGTCTTTACATCAACGAAAAAGTTACAACAGAGGAGGAATTTTAATTATGTGTGCATTATTCGGCTGGCTTGACTACAAGCATATCGTATCATACAAAGTCCTGAAAAAACTTACTCAGGCACTCGCTAACGCTGCGGAAGAACGTGGCACTGATGCTTCCGGCATCTCATACATCAAAGACGGCAGAGTTACAATTTTCAAACGTCCTAAGCCTGCTCATAAAATCCATTTTAATGCTCCCGACGGCATAAAAGCAATTATGGGACATACTCGTCTGACCACTCAAGGAAATCAGAAATTCAACCAGAACAACCACCCCTTTTATGGTTATGCGGATAAAAATTTTGCCTTTGCTCATAACGGTGTACTCTACAACGACCAGGAACTTCGCAAGACCAAAAATCTTCCTGAAACCAACATCGAAACAGACAGCTATGTTGCAGTTCAGCTTATCGAACAGCAGAAAAAACTTAACTTTGACAGTCTGAAAAATATAGCTGAAACGGTACAGGGTAGCTTCAATTTTACTGTACTTGATGAGGATAATTCGCTGTATATCGTCAAAGGCAGTAATCCTATGCACCTGATACACTTTGAATCACTGGGACTTTATGTTTATGCCTCAACAGAATCAATCATGAAGAACGCACTGAAAAAAGTCGGCATGAAAAATATTCCCTATACAAAAATTGAAACTGTTCACGGTGATATTCTCAGAATCAACAGCAACGGTTTTCTGTCACGTTCGGAGTTTGAAGATAAAGACGATTTCAAATATACTTCATGGCTGAAATACTCCTATGATGATTTAGACGATGGCTACTATACTCAGCACGAACAGTTACTTTTCGACATCTGCAATACTTTTGGTATTGACGAAGACGATGTTGCACTTCTGCTTGATTACGGCTACAGTTCGAACGAAATTGAAGATATGCTTATGGACTGCGACCTGCTCCATTCAACTATACAGAACATCAAGTGTCAGGATTATTACGACGATTTTCAAATGGAAATGTAACCAATAAAATTTAACGACATAATCTGAAAATTAAAAAATAATACCGCCCAACATATAAATAAAAAAATATATGAAAGGCGGTATTTTTTTATGAATTTACCTAAATTCAACTCAAATGACGAGCTTCCGCTCACAATGACGGCAAAGGATATTGCAGGCTATCTCAATATCTCGCTGACTTCCGGCTACAATCTTATGAACTCAAAGGGATTTCCGGTTCTGAAACTCGGCAAACAGCTCCGTGTGACCGGTGATAATTTTTTGAACTGGCTTAACAACACAAACGAGGTGATTTACAAATGAAAAAAGGAAACAATGAAGGTTCAATCCGTAGACGCTCCAACGGTACATGGGAGGGACGTTATTCAGACGGTCGGGACGACAACGGCAGACAGATTCAGCGTTCCGTCTATGGCAAAACACGCAAGGAAGTTGCTGAAAAACTCAACGCCGTACTCCATAACAAGCAGACAGGCTCCTATGTTACTCCGAACAGACTCCTGCTGAAAGACTGGCTGATTCAGTGGCTTCAGAACTATGCTTCTGTAAGCATAAGACCGTCCACCTACATAAGCTATGAGGGATATGTCCACAATCACATTATCCCGATATTAGGCGATATTCCGATACAACAGATTACTCCCGCCGTAATTCAGAACTTCTATAACCAGAAGTTTGAAAACGGAAGAACAGACGGCAAAGGCGGTCTTTCCGCAAAGACAATCCGAAATCTTCATAATATGCTTCACCAGGCTATGGAGCAGGCTTGTATAAATGGAATAATCATAAACAATCCGACTCACGGAACGGTTATTCCACGACAGGAGAAAAAGGAAATGCGTGTACTGTCCATTGACGAACAAACAAAACTTTTAAGCGTAATACATACTCACAGACTCGGCTTTGCAATTCTTTTCGACCTCGCAACAGGTTTGCGTATCGGCGAACTATGTGCATTACGCTGGACTGATGTGAATTTCAACAAGGGTACTATAAAAATCAGCCGTACTCTTCAGCGTATCAAGAAAAATCTGAACGAACTTGAAGAAATCGACGAGGACGATGAAGATACCTGCTCCACTACCCTTATTGAAGGCAATGTGAAAACTCCAAAAGGTTTCAGAGAGATTCCTATTCCACAGAACGTCTGGATAAAACTGCTTGAACACAAGGAACGTCAGCAGCAGGAATATATGTCTTTAGGAGTTCCAATTATTCCAAACGGTTTTGTCTTTTCGATGCCATTCGGTACATGCGTTGAACCACATACAATGCGTGATGCTCTCAATTATCTGCTTAAAATCGCTGAAATTGAACACGCCAATTTCCACGCACTCCGTCACACTTTCGCAACAAGAGCTATCGAAAATGGCGTAAACGTCAAGGCTCTCAGCGACATCTTAGGTCATGCTACTGTACAGATAACTATGGATTTGTATTGTCATTCGTCACTTGACCTTATGCGTGACAGCATGAACAAAATCGCAGGATTATTCTGAAAATACAGGCGGAGCTTAACTGCTCCGCCACTTTATTTTTTATATTGAAACTTTCAAAAAATATCAGCAAGAGGTTTCCATTCGGAATCAGCCATATCCTCAGCAAATATCGTATTATTGATATAAAGCCGGTTGTCCTTGTCACGAACAAATCCCCAATGAAGATTATGTTGTTCGGCATATGCCTTGAAAGCGTTGAATTTATTTTCAGTCTGTCGGTCAATGTTCTTGTCCTGACCGTGACTTTCTCCGCCTTTTGTTTCTATTACCCAAACAGTGCCGTCTTTCTTCATAACAATGTAATCAGCGTAAAACAGCCATTGGTGCTGAACTCCGTCAACATAAACAATGGAAAAATACTGTTGTCCGGTATCGCCGTTTTTGTAAACCCATTCTATATCGTCTCTTGTTTCACAGTACTGTTCAAAAAGCATTTCGGAAGTACTGCGGACAAGACTTGTTGCGAATCCCGAAGTATACTCTTTATAGGCATTGCTCAAATAATCGGTTTCTGCTTTGACATTCGGGTCGTATCTGAAAAAATCCTGTTCCGAAATGTGAAATACAGAAGTTTTCGGATTTTTTATAAATTCAGTCTGTCTTCCGATGTCCGATGTAATATCCCTGAATTCCTCACGGAGCTTATTAGAATTATTTATCACAAACGCATAAAATTCTTTTGTATTCAGTTCAATCAATTTATATTTTCTTTTCTTACTCTGACGGAAAAGACGTTCAAGAATAACCTTGACTTTAGTTGTAGGTATTCCAACGGCTTTCTTTATGCTATCAATGCTATGAAGTAACTGCAAACCGTTTTTGTGTGTATCAGCCTTTTGAAATGTAGTATGGTAGTTTGTTTCATTAAGACTGTTTTTGTCAGTCAGGTTTGATATGCGAACAAATTCACCATACAGCACCTTATTGATAATATCTTCTCCGAAAATATATCCTGTACTTTGGAGTATCTTTTGATTCTGTCTTTTGTCGTCACCTAATTTGTACTTATCTATCAGGTACTGATGAAGCATTGCAAGAATATCACGCTCACCCAAACCGTCAAAATCCATATCCCTGACTTGCTTTTCAAGAGTAAAAGTCTTACACTTATCTTTCAGAAATAAACGTCTTGTTTCATAAGCCTTGTCAATATCCGAAAGAAGTCCCTGCCTGTATTTTTCGTCAAAAGTATAAACATAACAGAAATCCAGTAAATCGTCCTCATAATGCTTTGCTTCGGGCATTCTGCGTATTCTGCCGATAGTCTGAACTTCAAAATTTTCACTCATTCCCTCACGGAGCTTGACAAGAATTTTCGCTCTCCGACAGTCCCAGCCCGTACTTATTGCCTGTTTCATCAACAGAAAAACCGGTATACCGTCATTTGCAGTGAAATCATCAGTCAGATTTTTCTTTTCGTCTGCCATCCACTTTGCAACCATACCGTTTTCATAATTGTAACCCATTCCGGAAAGCTTTTCCTCAACTGCCTTTATCGTTTCGGGCTGACCGTTCGGAAACTGTATCAGCACTAATGGTCTTATATTTTTGCTCAGGCTCTTGTATCGGGATTGTATTTCTTTTCGTTTGATGTCGGCAAGATTCAGCAGATAGTCATAATCTTCCGTAACCTGTGCGTTGTCGGCTACGCCCTCGTTGACGTAAAGTGCTTTGGTGATTAGTCCGGCGTTGATAACGTCAACCTCGTCTATCTCGAAAAACTCACACTTTTTATTCTGATTTGCCGTCGCACTAACTCGCACAATGTGAAACGCTGAAAAAGCATCAATAATATCATGAGCCTTTTTGGTATCGTTGGCGTGTTCCTCGTCGATTATTAGGATAAATTTCAAACCGTTTCTGTGGGCTTCAGCTATGCGGTCAAAAAGATTCTTGCGTTCACCGTCACGGATTGCAAGGTTTTTATTCTTGTTACGAACGAGTTCCCAGTTAATGAAAGTTGTCGTTTCCGCCTCAAAACCATTCTGCATAGCGTCAAAAATATTCTGTGTGCTGCGGTTTGGAAGAAGTCGACGCATTTTTTCCTGACTTTGTTCCTCCAGTCCACCCGAACCCGGACAAAACCACACAAAAGCAGTTTTCGGGTCGACTTTGAACAGATATTCGTCTATGTAGTCAAGTAAGATGACAGTTTTTCCTGAACCTGTCGGGGATTTCATGACAATAACCTGTTTTGAATCGGTTGCAACCGTAAAATCAATTAACTTTATAACTGCCTGCTCCTGAAAAGAAAACAGATTAAGTGCAATTCCGCCTGTTACCATGATTCACCCTCCTGTCTCAAATCAAACTCAAAGTAATAATCGGGGATAGTTTTTATATCAACGTTCGCAAAAATTTTAGCCTGCTCCGTCGTGAAAAGTACGTCATTTGCGACATAAATCGTCTTTACATCGGAGTAATTTTCCCAGTTTTCCGCCAGTTCGTCAGCATCTTGTTCGTCGAGGAGCATAATATATTGACTGCCGTCGATTTTAACACCGTTTTCAAGCTGTATCATCTCTGCTATGTGTTCAAGAAGTTCGTCAGACAGATATTCACAGTCTCTTGCTACAAAGTCCGTGCGGTAGTATTTGAGATTTGTGGGAATGCCGTCGGAATATATGCTATCGTCCTGTCTTTTCCCTGATATTACAGTTTTTATGCGTGGATATGTAACGTCTGTACAGATGTTGTTTTCGTTATTGGTGCAGAGTATGAATTTTCTGTTTCCGCCGTCCTGTTGGTTCAGTTCAAGGATTGCCTGTGCGGTTGTTCCGCTTCCGGCGAAGAAGTCAAGAATTATTGAATCAGATTTAGAAACTGCTCTTAAAATTTCAAGAATAAGCTCAAGAGGTTTTGGATAAGAAAATCTTTTATCTCCAAATAAATTTTTTAAAGCCGTAGAGCCTTTATTTGTAAAAAATTCTTTTTCAGTCCAAATAGTTGGAATATCACTACCCACAGTTCTGTTTTCTCCTAAAATCAATGTGGGCATTCCTTCTTCCTTTCCTACTACTTCTAATTCACCATTTTCAATTTTAGAAATAACACCTTCTGGTAAATATTGAACACTGTATTTGTTAGGATTTACTTTTGAACGATTTTCGGTTATCTTAATATATCCTTTTTCCCAATCATGCTTTAATCTGGTAGGAATTAATCTCCATACACATTCCGCACCTTTACTACTAACAGGCCATAATGCTGATGTTCCGTCAGGTGCTTCAGAATAATCATATACAAAATTTTTTAATTCTCCTGTATAATTTCCGTCGTTTACACGCTCTGTCAATGATTTTCCAATACTAACAATATTCATTGTGGTATTATCAATAAATATTGGATAAACTTGTCCAGGACGATTTGTCTTATCAAATGTACTTAAAGTCAATCCCTCAAATGGACTTCTTGCAACTCCACCATTAAAACTCATGGTATTGGCAATAAAATTATTCGGAGCAATAAATACAAGATACTCATGTGTTATATTAAAACAACCATTAGGCTTTCCGCCAGAGGTCTGAACCGTCACACACATAATCTGTCGGTTATCAAAAATTTCCTGACATAAAAGCATAAGATTGTGTACTTCCTGATAGCCGATACTGATAACAATAACGCCGTTTTTTGATATAAGCTGTTTAGCTTTTTTCAAACGGATATTCATAAAAGAAATCCATTTACTATGTCTGAAACCGTCGTCTTCACCTATTTTGCAGTCATCATAAACAAAATCCTTGTTTTTGGTATTGTACGGCGGGTCAATATAGATAACATCAATCCTGCCTCTGTGGGTCTTTTCCAGCAAATACAGACTGTGCAGATTATCGCCCTCCAGAAGAAAATTATAATCCTGCTCCGGCAGATTGATTATTTCTTTGTCTGTGTCTTCTGTAAATACCGGAATGTGTGTTCTCATCTGCACGTTTACCGCTTCTTCGTGTTCCTCCCACACAAGACCGTATTTCTTTGCGTTCAGTTCGTTTTCAATCTCGTTTATCGCTGATAATGTTTCATCATCGCCCCTGTGTTCCTCACGGATTCGGGCAAGCATCTCAAACATTCGCTGTCTTTTTTTCTGCGACAGGTTAGACATTGTATTTCCTCCATTCCTTAATATTTATTATACACCTCATCAATTAATTCTTCTAATTGGGTATCATGATTTACGCCAATCGATAATAAGTATTCTATATGCAACTTTTTCATTAAAATTTCAGATTCATTTTTATCTGATATATCTTCAATAATAACTGGACTACATATAACTTTGTCCCTGTCAATTGAACCTATATATTGTGTATAATTTTCAACCTTACAAAGCTTACTACACATTCCTTTACAGCCAACAATGGAAATACACAGAAATATTTTTTCATTATTCCATATATTTTTGCATATTTCAGCATAATTATTATACGTCCTATTTATTATCTCCCAAATTTCCATACGATCAAATCCACTATTTGGAAAAATAATTCTGTTTATATCAATAAAACATTCAATTACACCATTATTGTTAACATACCCCTCATCTTTTAAGTTTACTCTTGTATTTGTAATAAATCTTAGTCCATCAGCACACGGAACAGAATATTCCCTACAATTTAATGCCGAAAAAATTGAAGAAAACATTATTTTATTATTTTTTTCCATAACAAAGACATTTTTATTATAGCTTGAATCAGTAAATGTTTCAGGTATTATATGAAACAGTAAGAACTTAGAATATTTATCATCTGATTTTTCAGACTGAGAACGATAATAATTTATACGTTCTGTTCTGTAATTATATATTTCTTTTTCCAACGACTGTGACTGATTAAACATATTCTTCAACTCCGAATAAGATACTGTTTTTTTACCATTTCCAACACGTTTATATATCCTGTAATTCCTTTCATCTTCCACATAGACATAAGGTCCGAAATTATCATGTTTTATATAGATTATAATAATATACTTACCATTTTCAAGTTTAACAAAATTAAATTTAAGATATGGTATTTTAGGTTCTATACCGGTTAAATCATTTCTCCTGTCAAGTTCAAACTTATCAGTATTATCATTTGGAATATCTATCCCAATTAATTCTGATGCACAACCATTTTTATCACTGACACCAAAAATCAAGTAACCACCGTCAGCATTAGCAAAGGAACAGACATCAACTTTAAATTCAATTTTTTTATCATTACATATTGATTTTTTATTTTTATCTATTTATTTTTTAAAAGATTTTTTTATTGATATTTATT
>CAMWVV010000073.1 GCA_947177755.1 uncultured Ruminococcus sp.
GTGTAATTCCGCTGTAATGTTCAGGGTACAGAACGGCAAGGGCGTTATTACTCACCAACACGGCAAAGAGGATGAAGATGATTATCATTACAGTAAATTATTACTGAACGGCAATCCGATATTACAGGAACATTTACCTATTTGCCCTACCTGTACGGGATTACTTGCTACTGGTTACGGAATAGAAAATATAGACTGTCCCGAACTTAAAGCCGTCCGTGAATGTTTAAACAGTAACTATACTGATATAAGAACTTCCGCCGAAATGATTAAGCCGTTTCTTGCACTTCTTGATGACGGTTATTATCTGCTGGCGGACGTTCCGCATGACCCTACGGACGGAAATAATAATTTCTTCTGGTCTGTCCCGAATAATTTAACTGAAAATCCTGCTTGCTGTGATGAATATTATCATTATGGACTTTGTCGCTGTACTGATAGTTTTCCGAAATATCTTTATCCTACGCAGTCTGCTGACCACTGCAATCAGAAACGCATTGACGAATATGTGGAAATACTGAAAAATAATCCGAATCCGCCGAGAGCGTTGGCATATCATGAATACGGCTTTATAAGTGCATTGCTCGACGGTCATCATAAAGCGACTGCCTCCGCACTTCTCGGAAAGAAAATAAATTGTCTTACTATAATGAGTGCTTATAGTTGTGCTTTGGAAAAACCTGTAAAAACTATAACAAGCGATACACGATTAAAAAGTATCAGCTTCAGTAATATTCAGATTCCTGTATCATCGGGCAGTATTTATGGTGAATATTTTCCATACCCTTTCAAAAAGCCCGATGAAGATTTACAGATTACAGAATACAACCTTACAGGCAGAAAGTTCCCGCAGGCTGAAATAAATGCTAAAAAATACTATTTTGATATAAAAAGCCTCATGGACTTCTATGCTGTTGATATTGAAAATATGAATTTTACTGATGAAATTATTGATTCTTGGATAAATACTTACAATGACGAGGAAAATTATATCAAACTAAAATGTGCCATTAAGTACCTCATGCTGAATGACAGGGATATGGCTTACCGTACTGCTGTAAAAATTGTTAAGAATATTTCTTATTATAATGCTTATTTACCATATGATGAGGCTTGGACGGCTTTGAAAGACTTTCGTGACGAACAGACAGAACAGCTTTTTATTGACCACATCGTAGAATATGGCAACGAAAGTACATATTACGATATAGTCACTTCTTACTGGGATTAGTACGTTTCGCCCATAGCTTTTTAATCTGTCCGAGAACGATTCCGACCATTAAAGCCGCTATAACAGTACCTACACCGACACTGCCGAGAGTTTGCAGAACTATAAGGCACGTAATAAGTGAAACTATAACCATAGTAACGTCAAACGCAACCTTGACTTTTGAAAATTCAATTTTCAGCGTATCTGAAACTGCCTGCATAACGCCCTCGCCAGCAAGTGGCATGATGTCGGCAGGAAGATACATAAAAATTCCTATTGCAACAAGTACGACGCTTATTAAAATCATACATATTCTTATGAAGAAATTATCCGTTGACGGCAGACGGTCGGCAAGGGAATTACAGAACGTCGTGAAGTAGCCGAAAACTATTCCCACAGGTAATTGCAGAAGTGACTTTAATTTAAAGTTTTTTCTTAAGATAAGCACCTGTATTGCGATAAGTACACAGTGAAACAGAATAGTCGCCTTTCCCATTTCTATACCCCAGCAGACAGTGAGTGTATAGGGGATTGAACTTACAGGCGACACCCCCAAATCTGACTTTACTGAAAGTGCTATACCTATTGTCATTATAAACAAGCCGACAAAGTAGCATATAAGACGGTTTGTAATGGTTCTTTTATTTTCCACGATAATCAGTCCTTTCCGTCAAGATTTTCACATATTTTTGTAAGTGTTTTTTTTAGATTTTCGATTTCTTCAGCTGTCAAGCCCTCTATTGCCTGCTCGTCTTTCAGACTGAAAACGTCATGCATTTTTTTACAGACTTCTTTTCCGTTTTCCGTAAGGTATACAAAAAGTGAACGTCTGTTACCGTTTTTCTGACGGCGTTCAATAAAACCTTTCTGTTCCATTCTCAAAAGAATACTGCCAAGTGTCGCCGGTTCTATCTCGCAGTAACCGGCTATTGTTTTCTGGTCGCTGCCCTCATGTTCATAAAGGTAGTCAAGAATTTTAGGCTGTCCCAAAGTAAGACCGATTTTCTGAGCTTCTGAATAAATTTTCCTCTGCATTACAGAATGTGACTTCATAAGAAGATAGTGCAGACTTTCCATTAAAAAGACCTCCATATAATAATCATTATAATAGTAACAATACTTATTATAATACTTATTACTGTTTTTGTCAAGAGGGGAGATATAAATTTTTTAATCGGGTATAGAAAGTTTCCAGTAGTAACGGCGGTTTGATTCGGGAAAGTCACTTAATATATTGTGTTCGGGGTCATAGAAAGTGCCGTTATAGAAAAGCGACCAGTGCCAGCACCTCGGTGTTTCAAGACTTAGCAGGCACAATTCAGGTAGTTCGCTTTTATCACAGACGGGACATCTTTCATCGGATATTTTTACACCGAAATGCCTGAGAGTAGTTTTCATTTCTTTCAGGGTGGTTTCCTTGTCGTTTCCGAGAAATTCAATAATTTCTTCAACGCTTTTGTCAAGTACCATTGCAAGTACAGCCTGTCCGCATTGTAAGTCTGTGGGTTCGTGTATATACTTTATGTTCATATTTTCCTCCTGATAAATTTTATTTATTGCTGACTGTTTTCTTTTTCGAGAAAACGCCCTTTTGTCATGTCAATTCCGACAGCACCGAGCGGAGCGGTGATTATTATTGCGAGAACTGCAACGGAAAGTACTGTTTTTCCGCAGGGAAGTCCGAGTGAAAGAGGGACTGAACCGATAGCCGCCTGAACAGTTGCCTTTGGAAGATATGCTATAACGCAGAAAATACGTTCCTTTGCGGTAAGTTCGGTTCTGACAGTACAGAGCATAACTCCGACTGTGCGGAATAAGAGGGCGGTAAAAATCATGATAACTGCATTTATTCCTGCCGTCAATGTGTAACGTATGTCCACCGCAGCCCCGACAAGTACAAACAAAATTATTTCCGACGGTATCCAGAGTTTTCCGAATTTTTCGGCAAGTTCTGCTGAATGTCCTTTGATTTTTACTGTACACGCCATCGCAACAACGGCAAGCAGTCCCGAAACGGCTATATATTTTTTCAGTGAATTTTCTGCCGTCATCAGTATAAATGCAACAGACAGCATAATCATAGTTTTTATTATCGGGTCTTTTTTTAACTTGAAAATAATACTGAGGACAAGTCCTGCGGTTATTCCGAAAACAACGCCTGTAATCATTGAAACGGGTATATCAAGGAAGTCGGAAATATTGACTTTTCCGCCCTGTTCCATAGTTACAAAAGCGGAGAAAAGCACAATTACAAAAACGTCATCACACGAAGCTCCTGCAAGAATCATCTGTGGAATACCCTTTTTTGTTCCTGTTTTTTCTTCAATAAGGCTAACCATTCTCGGTACTACCACAGCAGGCGAAACGGCACTGAGTACCGCACCCATTACAGCGGATTCGGTTCTTGTAAGTCCAAGAAGTAAAGGTGCAAATATAACATATCCTGTTATTTCAAGACAAGCAGGCACAAATGACATCATGACAGCAGGTCTGCCGACTTTTTTCAGGTCGGAAAGGTTAAGCGAAAGCCCTGCCTTTATCAGAATGATAATCAGTGCAATCTGGCGTAGTTCGGACGATATGCCGAGTACAGACTTATCAAGCAGGTCAAGAACAAAAGGACCTGTTACAATGCCTGTTAAAAGCATACCGATTATTTTCGGAAGCTTTATAGTGTTGAAGATATCTGCCGTAAAAAGTCCGACAAGAAAAATAAGTGCGAGTGAAATAAGCATAAAAAAATCCTCCTTATATTAAAATATATAAATAAAAAAGCTGACAACCAATGCGTAACGGCAGAAGTCATCAGCTTTTTGAAAGCGGTTTAGTTTTCGCAAACAAGGGAGAACATCATTCCCTGAATATTATTAAATTAGTAGCTCCATGTATGACCCTGTGAGCAGGTTAAAGAGCCGTCGGCATTATAGTATGAGTCATAACCGCAGTATGGACACCATGCATCAGGATTCCAGCCGTCGTCCCAGCCGTCGCCGTCGGCATCTATACCTGTAAGACCTCCGTTTCCGCCGTTGTTGTTTGTATTATTATTGTAATTGTTATTATTGTTATTATTTTCATTGTTTTCATCATCATTGTTGTCATTGTTATTATTATTGTTGTTCATGTTAATGTCATATGTAGGGTCATTGGGGTCTGCCTTTCTTGCATCAATAAGATTAATCCAGCCGAAATCGGTTTCAAGAAGTCCCCATTTGTTTCCTTCTTCGTCAACAACTTCTTTTGTTATAACATAGCTTCCTCTGTCCGTAATAACATCAAGAATCATACTGTTGTATGACGGTTCTGAATAGATGTCAAGAGAGGGATTTGCGAGTTTTATAACATATTCCTGAAAATCTCCGTTTCCTCTTACTGTAAGTGCATTTGTAACAGGTACTGTTGTTGTGGTTGTACTTTCGGAAATAGTCGTTTGAGCTGTTGTGGTTGTTATTTCCTGAGTGGTTGCGGGGACAACTTCATTTGCCATCATAGTGGTCTGCGGAACAGGTGGGATATTTGAAGGTGTTTTTTTGTTGTGTGTTTCTTTCAGAAAATATCCGCACAGGAATGCAGCAAGTATCAATATTATCACTGCACCGGAAAGCACCATTATTTTTCCGACATTCAAAACTTTTTTTGTAGCCATTTTGTACTCCTTTTTCGGAATGTTTTCCACACTCCGTGTTATAATTCTTTTTTACCTATAATATTATACATAATGCAAAGCTGAATGTCAATGGTTTTTGCGGAAAGATTAATATAATTTGTGCATATTGCCATATAACAAAACAAAATTTTAAATCAAAAATAAAAAGTACTTACATACTATTGACAAAATCACAATAAAGTGATAAAATGTGAAACTGAGAGTTATTTTCATTTCGGAGGGAAATATGAAACAGGATTCCGGATATAAGACAAAGCAAAAGGAAAAACTGCTTGATTATCTTGTCAAGAATAAAGATAAACACACAAACGTGCAGGAAATAAGTGCGTTTCTTACAGCGGAGGGAACACCTGTCGGAACTGCGACAATATACCGTCAGCTTGATAAGCTTGTTGAGAGCGGAACTGTCAGGCGGTATAATTTTGACGGAAAAACGGGGGCTTGTTATCAGTATATAGACGACCGCAAAGAATGTCACGAACATTTTCACCTGAAATGTATAATGTGCGGACAGCTTATTCATCTGAACTGTGAGCGTCTGCTTGATATAAACCGTCATATTTTTGAACATCACGGATTTCGGATTGACCCGTCACAGACTGTCTTTTATGGCAGATGTTCGGAATGTTCCGAAAAATAATAATAAAAAATGCTGTCTTTTTCGGACAGCATTTTAATTTTTTCAGAAGAAGTCGGCAAAATCTGTAAGACCACTTTCGTCGCCGTATGTTGAAACTTTCCAGCCGTCGCCCTTTACATTTACAACATAGAGCCAGCCTTTTTCAGTGTCTTTGTCATCTTTTCCCTTGATTGTCATTTCGATTTTAACTTTGTAAGCCTTTTTTATTTCTGCATCATAATAATCGTCATAACGTTCTTTAAGTTTTTTCAGATCGGATTTCTTTACATCTTTCTTGTCAAGGAACTTAACAGAAAGCTTTACATTCTTTCCGTAATCATCTTCAAGGTCTTCTTTTGCCTCTTCAATATAATCGTTTGCTTCGTCAATAACGTCTTTCCAGTCCTCGTCCTCGTCTTCAATATCGTCTTTAAGCTCCTTTATAGCATCTTTAGGCATTGTAGCTTCAAGCATTGTTTCCATGTCGTTCTTGTTGAAGCCTTTTACAAGGTCTTTGATAGGGTCTTTGTATCCTCCACCGATAGATGAGATGATAAGGCAGAGAACCACAATAACAGCAACAGCCGATATTCCTATAACTATAAGCTGTTTTTTGTTTCCGCCGTTTTGTGCGGGCGGATTATTCTGTGCCTGCATCTGACAGTCACAGACCATGCCGTCGGGAATAACTTTTCCGCAGTTAGAACAAAATGCCATAATATACAACCTCCGTATAAAATAAAAATATCCTTTCAAAATTCTATCACAAAAACATCACATTGTCAAGTTTAATATGTAAGAAAAAACATAAAAATAAATAATTCGGCATATTGCATAAAACAACAGGAATTTTCCCGAATAATCGCATATATTTCAGCAGGAAAAGAATTTCTGTTATAATTTTATATAAATGAAATTATGTTTATTTGTGCATATATACAAAATATCAGAAAAATTTGACAGTTCCGTAATTTTCGGCTATAATTATAATAAATGAAGAGGTCGGGTTAAAGTAATTTAAACAAAGGGGAGTGTATTATTTATGAAAAAAATAAACAGGATTTTTTCAAAGCTGTTTACAACAGTTCTTTCAGGAACTATATTCATTTCGGGTATTCCGATTAATGCCGTTTCTGTTTCATCCGATACTGGGGAAACAATACCCGAAGCGGAGATAATTTCTGTTGTGGAGGGTGAAACTTCCGAGTATGGTTTAACTTCTGTTTATTATGTCGATGAGGACGGAAACATAGTAGAACCGAATCTTATACCCGAAAGGGAGACAAGGGCATCAGTGCTGCCGTCTAAATTCGATTTGCGTGATTACGGATATGTAACTTCTGTAAAAAATCAGGGTTCAACGGGAAGCTGCTGGGCTCACGCCGCTATGGCAGCAGCTGAGTCAAATATGATAATGAACGGTCTGGCTGATAATACTATAGACTTGTCCGAATCTCATCTTGTATGGTTTACTCAGGGTGTAGCAAGTAAAGATAAAAATGACCCGCTTTATGGCGACGGTGAAAGCCTTGGCAATACCGATACAGAAAACGGTGCATATGACCACGGAGGAAACAGCAAGAATGCAATGGCTACTCTTGGAAGATGGAGCGGAGTACAGCTTGAAAAAAATGCTCCGTCTGTTACTAACCGTCCGATTGTTGACGAAAGTCTTCGTTATACCTCTTACGGTTATCTTGTAAACAGTGATGAGATTGATGCGAGTGACCGTGAATCAATAAAACAGCATCTTATGAATACGGGTGCGCTTGCCTGCTCTTACTATGATGATGACGAATTGAATATGAGTAAAACATATAAGTATTATCCTTATGACGCTTACTATAACAACAGTACCAGTAAAACCAACCATGCAGTAACTATTGTCGGCTGGGACGACAATTACAGCAGAAACAACTTTAAAACCAATGTTCCCCCAGGAGACGGTGCATGGATAATAAAAAACAGTTGGGGTGGAAACAAGCATATTGACGGTTATTTCTATCTTTCCTATTATGATACATCATTTTCGAAAATCACATCTTTTGAAATAGCAGATAAATCTACATACGATAATATTTATCAATATGACGGTGCTGCCCCAAGTTCAAATTTTTCTTATAAGTCGGATACTATTACAGCAGCAAATATTTTTACAACAGAATGCAACGAAACTATTTCGGCAGCGGCTTTTTATACAAAAGAAGCTTCTGTCCCTTACATAATTTCAGTTTATGCGGATGTGGAAAAGGGAAATCCCACCAGCGGAACTCTTCTTACCACACAGAAAGGTACAATGTCTTATGCCGGATATCATGTTATTGATTTGAATGAACCTGTTGCGATAAGTAAAGGTACTGAATTTTCTGTGGTTGTTACACTTGACAAAATCCATGCGGGTATGGCTATGCAGGAATGTATTAATCTTAGCGAATGTTCATATTATACATGGGGTACTCCGACTTCAAAAAGCAAATGGGTTGATACAAGCAAAGAAGACAACCTGACAGCCTGTATCAAAGTACTTACCCGAAGCGATATACAGGTAAACAGTTCAAATTTTCCTGACAGTAATTTCAGAAAATATGTGTCAAAGTTTGATACGGATTCAGACGGTACATTGTCTTACAGCGAGGTTGTTAAGGTTTCTGAAATGGATTTATCCAATCTCGGAATTTCTGATTTTAAGGGAATGGAATTTTTCACAGAACTTACTAAGCTTAATTGCAGTTATAATCCTGTTGTCAGTCTTGATTTAAGTCGCAATAATCTTAACAATTTCATATGCTATGGCTGTTCAATAAAACTTGGCAACGTTAAGTGTAACGGATTCACAATAAACGGTCTGGATTTAGGAAAGGTTTCAGACACTCAGGGAATGACTATTAAAGACTCTTTTATTATTCCTGACGGAAAATCAATGTACTATAAATATAACTGCGGTAAAAATTATACGATACAGATGACTATTACCGCTGATTCCCTTACACATTCATACGGAAGCTGGAGCGATAACGGAAGTTCCCATATAAAAAACTGCTTTTACTGTAATAATGTAATATTAGAAAGTCATTCTTTCGGAAGCTGGAACGGTAAATCAGAAGAACATTCACATAGCTGTCTGATATGTGGTGCAGTAAAGTCCGAAAAACATTCTTTCGGAAACTGGACTGCTGATAATGAATATCATACACATATTTGCGGAATATGTGACGTTTCCGAATCAGATACGCATTTATTCAGTGAATATGATATTTACAATAACAAGGAACATGATGGAATATGTGAAACCTGTGGATATAAAAAACGGTCTGCCCATAATTTCAGTGACTGGAAGGTTTCAGACGAAAAAAGTCATGTTAGAGTATGCAGTGACTGCGGATATACCGAAAACGTAAAACATGAATACGGTGACTGGATATCTTACGGCGACGGAAGTCATTCAAGAAAATGTACTGATTGCGGTTATACGGAAAGCGGTGACCACAATTTCAGTAAATGGGAATATTCAGACAAAGACAAACATGAAAGAGTATGCAGTGACTGCGGATATATAGAAACTATAAAACATGAATACGGTAACTGGGTATCTTACGTCGATGGAAGTCATTCAAGAAGATGTACTGATTGCGGTCATACGGAAAACGGTGACCACAATTTCAGCAAATGGACATATTCAAACAAAACCATCCATGAAAGAGTATGCAGTGATTGCGGATATACCGAAATTATAAAACACAAATACAGTGACTGGACATCTTCCACAGATGACATCCACACCAAAAAATGTACCGAATGCGGTTATATTATTGAAGCGGAACACAATTTCACCGAATTTTCAGCATCAGATGCAGAAAATCACATTAAAATATGTAATGATTGCGGACATACTGAAATTTTACCGCACAGCTTTGGTGAAATGTCAGTTACAGACGAAAATTATCATTCCGAAACCTGTGAAGAATGCGGATATGTCCATGTCTGTAAGCATGATTTCAGTGACTGGCAGAATAACGGAAACGCTGAACAGATAAGGATATGCAATGACTGTGCATACAGCGAAGTTGAAAAAATTGACTATATTTCAGGTGATATTGACGGCGACGGAAAAACAGACTCTTTTGACCTTGTTCTTGCAAGACAGAAACTGAACAGGGATTTTGAAAACAGTGTTGAATTTGCCGCTGCTGATGTCAATCGTGACGGAATATTTGACAAAGCCGATATTATATTACTGCAAGACTTTATATTGGGTAAAACAGAAACTTTGAAATAATTTTAAATGCTCCCTTTCGTTAAATTTTGATATAATATATTTCTGTTATATCATATTGTCTGACAAAGGGAGCATTTCGGTTTTGTTGCTTTTAAAAGTTTGTACAAAAACAGGCATGTCCTCAAATATGGAATATGCCTGTTTTTCTATGTTATTATTGGTGGAGCATAGGGGACTTGAACCCCTGACTTCCACACTGCCAGTGTGACAAAATGCCTTTTTTGGATTTTTTCAACTGAGTAATCTCCGATTTTTCGGTAATGGATTTTTATAAGTTTGTACTGCTTTTTGTTTTTGATAAATAATAATGGTCAAAACAAAGTGCAGTTAATTTTTCATTATGCTATCATTATAACACAAATTATTCTAAAATGTAATTTTAAAGTCTATGTAATAGTTATTAAATAGGTCTTAAAGATGTATTTACAAAAGGGGAAAATAATAATGTTCAATATTTTTCATATTTTTCCACTTTTTCCCGTAAGTTATTCGGCTTTTTCCGTGAAATATTTGTCTTTTCCCGTGTTTTTTCGCTTTTTCCCATTTAATGAATAAATCATAAAAGGCAAATTCCGCCCGATATATATCGGACGGAACTTTTTTATATACAAATAAAGGAGAATTAATTCAAGCCCATTGCTTTTCTTATGAGGGCAGTCTGTCCTATTTCGTCATGTACTTCATAATCAAGTTTTATGTTACACTTACGAGCGACTTTGTTCAAGTTGGTGGCTACATAGTCAACAACTGTTCCGCCGTCAAGAGCATTTATAAACTTTTCAAGAACTGCATCAAGTTCCGCATCAGAGTAAGTAAATTCTTTAATGCTGTCTATTGCAGATTTGCTGATACCATTACTTTCGGCTATGCTTATAAGCATATTTAAACTTCTTGTATCTCCGATAAATTCAGATGCAATACTTTCTATAAGTTCCGGATTAACTGAAAAATCTGCATCTTTTTTCATTCCGACGTTTACGATGAAGAACATAGCATTATTAAGTGCAGGGTTATCAAGTCTGAAGTCTTTCTGCTTGTCCTTAAAAGCCTTTTTTATGCGTTCTGTATTGTCAGCGAACTTTTTAATATACTGTTCTTTCTTAGCAGAAAATTCTGATTTTGCATTGTTTGTAAGTTCGCCCTTTTTTTGGTCGCTGTATTCCCAATTGTTCTGAATGTCATTTACTTTCTGTAAATATTTCTTTTTTTCCTCTACATACTCACGCATAGTACGCACAAGACCTTCAAATAAAATCTGTATCATAAAATCACATCTTTCACATTTATTCAGGTACTTTTTATTTTCCCTGTTGCACAGTTTTTTAATTTTATTATACCATATATAAGAATTTTTGCAATATACAATATGGCTAATTTTATAATAATGGTCAAATAAAGGTCAAGCACCTGATACGTCGTGTATCAGAGAACCGGCACGACAGTCAGAACGAGAGCCGGACGGAACGCCAACAGCTTAACGAACATTAACGGGTTTTCTCGTTTTTTCTCACTGAATTAACGAAAATTTTCGGGTTTTCAAGGCAATTCCAGTCAATTCAAGCCAAATAAAGGTTATTTGACTTTTTTTCATATTCTCCGTGTTTGTTGGTCGTTCATCACAGAGCATAGACGACAATCAGAGCGAAGCAAGAAACCATTAACAAGAATATACATTCCTAAAGGGGGGAACGTTTCAGACACCCCTTTGACCTGTTTCGGAGAGAGTTTTTTATTTTTTGTTTCTGAATGGCATGACTATAATGACTAAAATGACTATAATATAAAAATCGTCTGTATTTCGGGATTTTTCAGATAAAAGAAAAACATGACTATATTATGACTAAAATGACTATAATATTTTTATTGGCTGAAACTGCTATTTTAGTCATGTTTGAGCTATATTTAGTCATATTCGGAGTATGACAATAAAACAATCCGAAATATAGGCAAAAAAGCATTAAGACTGTAAATCTCGTCTTATTTTAGTCATGTTTTCAGAAATCTTTATAAATGACGTAATATCAACAAAAAACAGTAGTAATTATTATTTTAGTCATTTTAGTCATACGAAATCAGAAAATAAAAATGAAAAAATATCCGCCCGACGTATGCCGGACGGATTTTTCTGTTATTGGTATGTCACTTATACACATCTCCGACCCCACGATACAAGAGGCAATCTCGAAAGCCGACTTCTGCTAGAAAAAAAAAATTGG
>CAMWVV010000074.1 GCA_947177755.1 uncultured Ruminococcus sp.
CACCTATAGAGGTGGGGGAATTCTTGCTGATATTGGTTAAAGGAGTCTTTTTTAGAAGATGTTATAGAAAAAAACTATAACCCGTTAGAGAAAAAAAGAACTGTACAAACTCAGAATTCTGTGCTATAATAAAAACATACTATTTAGATGTGTTTTATAGGAGTTTGATAGCATGACATTAATGCAATTAAAATATGCGATTACGGTCGCCGGAGAACATTCACTGAATGATGCAGCAAAAAAATTATATATAGCACAACCAAGCCTTTCGTCTGCGATTCATTCATTGGAAAAAGAAATCGGATTTGATATTTTCATTCGCTCAAAAAACGGAATCACACTGACGACTGCCGGTGCTGAATTTATCGGATATGCAAAGTCCGTCATGGAGCAGTACGATATTTTGGATGCGAAGTATCTTTCTCACGTTAATCTCAAAAAGCATTTCAGCGTATCCATGCAACATTACACATTTGCGGTCAACGCCTTTGTGGAACTGGTGAAGCAATATGGTATGGACGAATATGAATTTGAAGTACACGAAACGAAAACTCATGAGGTAATTGAAAATGTAAAAAATCATAAAAGTGAAATAGGGATTTTATATATGAACGATTATAACAAAGGCGTACTTAAGAAGATATTTTCCGAGTCGGGACTTCAATTTGTTCCGT
Organism: uncultured Ruminococcus sp.; assembly: GCA_947177755.1. Classification (GTDB taxonomy): domain Bacteria; phylum Bacillota; class Clostridia; order Oscillospirales; family Ruminococcaceae; genus Ruminococcus. The sequence goes on from CAMWVV010000074.1 coordinate 675, forward strand.
TATTTGAATGTGGTATTTATGTGTATATGTGGAAAGGTCACCCATTGGCAGATAATAACGAAATATCTTTGGAGGATTTGGAAGAATACCCATGTCTGGGATTTGCACAGGGTGAGCATAATTCATTTTACTTTTCGGAAGAAGTGCTGAGTACTTACCAATATAAGCGTTTTATCCGAGCCAATGACAGAGCAACAATGCTGAATCTTATGGTTGGTCTGAATGGATTTACGCTGTGTTCTGGTATTATCTGCGAAGATTTAAATGGGAAAGATTACTGTGCGGTTAAACTACAATCGGACGAAAAAATGACAATCGGATATATTTCACGAAAAGAGATGGTACTAAGTCCGATTGGTGAAAAATATTTGCAGGAAATTGCAAAATATCAGGAGGAGAATTACAATGGAAAGAAAAATTGAAACAAAGTGTCTGCATCTGGAAGAGGACGAGGGCAGAAACAATCACTATGGAGCGATAAGTTATCCGATTTATCAGACAGCCACTTATGCACATTCTGGAGTCGGAAGAAGTACAGGTTATGATTATTCACGCTTACAGAATCCTACAAAAGAGCATCTTGAAAAGGTGATTGCATCATTGGAAAATGGTATATCGGCATTCGCATTTTCTTCGGGTATGGCAGCGATTTCTCTGCTTATGGAAATTTTCAAGCCTGATGACCATATTATTGCAGACTCGGATTTGTATGGAGGCAGTATTCGTCTTTTCCGCAATGTGTCCGCAAAAAACGGCATTAAATTTTCCAATATCGACTGCTGTAAAGAGAATGTTGAGGACTTTATAACATCTGATACAAAAGCAATTTATATAGAAACTCCTACTAATCCCATGATGAATGTAACGGATATTGCTGTTGTAGCAGAAACAGCTAAAAAACATGGTCTGCTTCTGATAGTTGACAATACTTTCATGTCGCCGTATTTTCAGAATCCTCTTAATCTGGGGGCAGATATTGTGGTACATAGTGGGACTAAATACCTTGGCGGTCATAATGATACACTGGCAGGATTTTTGGTGACGAACAGAGCTGATATTGCCGAAAAATTCGCATTTCTGATAAAAACAACAGGGGCAGGACTTGCACCGTTTGACAGCTGGCTTATTCTTCGTGGTATCAAAACGCTTGGAATCCGCATGGAAAAATCACAGGAAAATGCAATAAAAGTTGCATATTGGCTTAAAAAACAGAAAGCTGTTACAAAGGTGATTTATCCCGGACTTCCCGAACATATGGGATATGAAATTATGAAAAAACAGGCACGAGGTTTCGGAGCAATGCTTACATTTCAGCTTGAAAGCAAAGCATTTGCACTATCGATTTTAGAAAAAGTCCGCATGATAAAATTTGCGGAAAGTCTGGGTGGTGTGGAAACATTGATAACATATCCAACAACGCAGACTCATGCTGATGTTCCGCAGGAAATACGTGAAAAAAACGGAATTACAGAAAGTACATTGAGACTTTCAGTGGGCATTGAAAATGCAGAAGATTTAATTTATGAACTTGATAAAGTTTTTCGTGAAACGGAGCGTGAATTGAATGTCTGAAAAAAATCTTGACTTTGATAAAATCATCAACCGCAAAAATACAAGATGTCTGAAATATGATTTTGCCCAAAGACGTGGTATGCCGGAAGATGTATTACCATTGTGGGTGGCGGACATGGATTTTGAAACATCGTCGTATATTCAGGACGCTTTGATAGAACGTGCAAAGCATGGAATATTCGGCTACAGTGAAGTACAGACTCCGTATTTTGAAATAGTCCGTGACTGGATGAAACGTCATCATAACTGGGATATTCAGGAAAAATGGCTTGTGAAAACTCCGGGAGTTGTATTCGCTCTTGCAATGGCGGTAAAAGCCTATACACAGTACGGTGATAGTGTTTTATTACAGCTTCCAGTGTACTATCCGTTTTCGGAAGTCATAAAGGATAACGGAAGAAAAGTTATCAGCAATGACCTGTATCTTGGTGACGACAACCGCTATCATATTGATTTTGAGGACTTTGAACAGAAAATTATTGATGAAAAAATAAAACTGTTTTTCCTGTGCAATCCACATAATCCGGTCGGACGGGTGTGGACGGAATCAGAACTTATAAAGCTTGGTGACATATGTGTAAAACATGGCGTTATTGTTGTAAGCGATGAAATTCATCAGGATTTTGTATTTCACGGAAAACATCATGTGTTTGCGAATCTTAAAAAAGAATTTGAAAATATCAGCATTACCTGTACATCACCGAGTAAAACATTCAATCTTGCAAGCATGATGATGTCCAATATTTTTATTCCGAATCGTGAGTTAAAATTAAAGTTCAAAAAGGAACTTGATGCGTCAGGTACAAGTCAGTTAGGCGTGATGGGACTTGTCGCTTGTGAAACGGCATACAGCAAGGGTGAAGAATGGTATCAGGCTATGCTTGCATATGTTTCGGATAATATCAGATTTGTGAAACAATATGTTAATGAAAATCTTCCTGATGTCAATATGATAGATACAGAGGGAACTTATCTTGTGTGGCTGGATTTCAGAAAAACCGGACTCAGTGTTTTTGAACTTGAAAATCTGATTATTCACAAGGCAAAACTATGGCTTGACAGCGGAAAAATTTTCGGCAAATGTGGTGAGGGTTTTCAGCGTATAAATGTAGCTTGTCCGAGAAGTGTTCTAAAAGATGCTTTAAAGAGAATTAAAGATGCACTTTATCAGTAATTATTTGCGAAGTTTTCGGCTATAGACTGCATTTTTCCGGAATTTTCAGGCATATCGCCGAGATAAGTTATCATCAGATTTTTCTGCGGATATATCAGACATTTTTGTCCCCATTTTCCGCTGATACTGAAATGATTTCCGTTATTCCAGAAGAAATATCCATAACCGCCGTCAGAATTTTCAATTTGTATTTTTGTGGCAATGTCTGCCCAGTTTTCAGATATGATGCGTTCATGATTAAATACGCCCTTTTGCAGATAAAGCTGACCTAACAGACTTAATTCATTGACAGTCAGATACATTCCTGTAGCTCCATAAAAACGTCCCTGTGGGTCTGTCAGGAATGTAGGATTTTCAATGCCGAGCGGTTCAAATAATCTTGACTTCAGGTATTGCGGAAGATTTCCGCCTACAGCGTTTTCACAGGCGATTCCGACAAGATACGCTGAAACGTTTGTATAATAAAATTCCGTTTTGGAATAGTCTGCATTTGTATCAAGCAATGTTTTCAACCAGTCATCTCCGCTGGGTCGGAACAGATAACCGCTTACTGACATTTTAAGAAATCGACTGACAGTGAGTTCGCCGAAAACCTCCCTCAGATGAGCAGGCATATTGTATATATACTGCTTTTCAAGATATTCACTTAACGGTGCATCAACGGAAAACTTGCCGTCATCAACAGCGATTCCGACAGCGGTTGCAGTGAATGACTTTGTTGCGGAATAAATCGGATAACGAATATCGTCACTCCACATATGACGGAAAACAATATCATTATTCTGAAAAATTTCAATACCGTGTACGTTGAAATTATTTGTTTCAATATCTTTGATAAGTTCGGAAAATAAATCTGACATAATATACCTCCTGTTGATTGTTACGCTTATTATAGCATAAATTTTCAGGATTTACAACTCAAAAATCATAGAGGTGATACCAATGGAAAATTACATATTTAAAGGGAAATTCGGGCTTGAACGTGAAACGCTCCGTATTGATAAAAACAGTAGACTTGCACAGTCGCCACACCCGTTTTATGACGAACATTTATCAAGAGATTTCTGTGAAAATCAGCTTGAAATCATTACACCTGTCTGTAACAGTATCGAAGAAGTAATGAAAAGTCTTGAAACACTTGACAGAAATGCAAGAATAATTCTGAATCAGAACGGCGAATCACTGTGGCTTTACAGTAATCCTCCACATATTGACAACGAATCAGAAATACCGATTGCACAGTATGATGGTATTCTTTCCGCAAAGCATGACTACAGAATTAGTCTTGCACGCCGTTACGGAAAAAGAATGATGCTTTATTCAGGAATACATTTTAATTTTTCGTTTTCGGACAAATATCTTGAAACTTTTGGCACAGACAATAACACGCTTTATTTCCGCCTGCTCAAACAGGTAAGTCGTTATAGCTGGCTTATAGTTCTTCTGACATCGGCAAGTCCTATGTATGATTTGTCCTTTGATAAAGACAACACACAGGGTACAGCATTCAGTGGATTTTCTTCCATGCGTAACAGTCGCAGAGGTTATTGGAATCAGTTTGTTCCGCAGTTGGATTATACCGATTTGCCGGCATATATCAGGAGTATTCAGAATTATATAAAAAAAGGCGTTTTGTTTTCCGCCGGTGAACTTTATCTGCCTGTTCGTTTAAAGCCGAGAGGTGAAAACTCTCTGGAGGCATTGCTCAGCGGTGGTGTCGACCATATTGAACTGCGTATGTTTGACCTGAATCCGTTGGAGAAACTTGGTGTTTCACAAAAAGATTTAGAGTTTGCCCATCTGTTTCTGATTTATCTGCTGAATAAAGAAGATTTTGATTTCACCCCCGAACTACAGAAAAAGGCAATTGAAAATCATCAAAAATCGGCATTGTATGATATTTCGGACGTTATGATTGATAATGTTCCGATAAAAGAATCAGCAAATAATTTTCTTGACGAAATGGAAAAATTTTTTGCTGAATATTCTGAAATACATGACATCATAGCATATGAACGCCGGAAGTTGAACGTTGAGAGAATCTGCGAAAAAATAAAGTCAGGGAGTGAAATGTATGTGTGAACTTCTTGGATTTTCCGCAAGACGTGAAACTGATATACGCAAGTATCTGAAAGAATTTTTCAATCATGGAATCAATCATCCTCATGGCTGGGGATTGATGCGTGAAAATCATGGCATAACAGAAATTATCAAGGAAGCAAAATGCTCAGCAAAAAGTCAGCAGATTTCTGAAATCATTGCAGAAACTGAACCGCAAAGAAATACTCTTGCACATATCCGTTTAGCTACAGTCGGTTCAATTAAAATTGACAATTGTCACCCATATATTCAGACGGATAACACCGGACGTTGCTGGACGCTTATTCATAATGGTACAATTTATTCAGGTAAGCAATTGATGAAATATCTGCATACTCAGACAGGTGACACTGATTCTGAAAGGATTTCTCTTGCCTTGCTTGATGAAATCAATGAGAAACAGCCAAAGACTGATAAACATAGATTTGAAATTGTAGATAATTTTGTAGTTTCCTTATCAAAACGCAATAAGCTGAATCTGATGATATATGACGGGGAATTGCTGTATGTGCATCAGAATATGAGAGATACGCTGTATTATCGGTCAGAAAATGATGGCATTATTTTTTCTACTAAACCACTGGATAATGGTGACTGGAAACCATATCCAATGACACAGCTATTTGCTTTTCAGGCAGGAAAAAAAGTGTTTGAAGGTACAAAGCACAGTCATATTTTTGTGCCGACACTGGAATATATCACGTCAATGGACGCTATGAACATTTAAGGAAGTGAATTTATGAAAATATACCGTCAGATTACGGATTTAATTGGAAATACTCCGCTTGTGGAACTTGTTGGCATTGAGAAATTATATAATCTGAAAGCTACTGTTTTAGGAAAGCTGGAGTATTTCAATCCGGCAGGAAGTGTGAAAGACAGAATCGCAAAAGCAATGATAGACGATGCGGAAGAAAAAGGACTTCTGAAACCAAATAGTGTTATCATCGAGCCGACCAGTGGAAATACTGGTATCGGACTTGCAGCAGTTGCGGCTTCAAGAGGTTATCGGCTGATTATTACCATGCCCGAAACAATGAGTCTTGAACGTCGGAAGCTAATGCAGGCTTATGGAGCGGAACTTGTACTTACGGACGGTGCAAAGGGTATGAAAGGTGCAATTTTAAAATCACAGGAACTTGCTGCACAAATACCGGATAGCTTCATTCCGTCACAGTTTACAAATCCTATAAATCCTGATGTACATTTCAGAACGACAGGTGCAGAAATCTGGAACGATACGGACGGAACAGTGGATATTTTTGTGGCAGGTGTAGGAACAGGTGGTACAATCAGCGGAGTTGGAATGTATCTGAAATCAAAAAATCCTGATATTCACGTAATTGCAGTTGAGCCGAAAGATTCGCCGGTTTTGTCCGCCGGTAAGTCCGGTACTCATTTGATTCAGGGAATCGGAGCAGGGTTTATTCCCAATACACTGAATACGGATATTTACGATGAAATCATAACAGTAGACAACAATGATGCTTTTAAAACAGGCAGACTCCTTGCATCAAGTGAAGGTATTTTAGTTGGAATCTCTTCAGGAGCGGCGGTCTGGACGGCGATTCAGCTTGCGAAACGTCCCGAAAATGCAGGAAAAAACATTGTGGTTCTGTTTCCCGATACGGGAGAACGTTACCTTTCTACTTGTATGTTTGATAGTCTTTGATTGTCATAAGCAAATATATATTATTGAAGATGGGAATGAATAAGTATGAATACATATAAAGAAAATCAGGAAGAACTTGTTTCGATTGAGGTCATAACGAAAGACCGAAACGGGTTGGTTCATGAAATAACTGGAATAATATCAAAATTGAATATTGCAATTCTGAATCATAAGGCAAGGGTTTACAATAATAAGAATAAGGGAATGTTGTCAGATTTCAAGGTTGTTGTAAAGGCAGAAAGTCATAGTCAGATTGAAACGCTGATTTATAGGTTGAATAAAATAAAAGGCGTTATCAGTGTGAATCGTTAATACATTATGCTATTTTACTTGTGTATGCCTGATAGTCTTTGTCTATCATAAGTAATAGAATAATCGTATATCTCATATTATTGACAAATTAAAAAAAATCTGATATACTGTAATCATAGTAAACACACCAGTATTATAGGAATTAAAACCAGATATAACTTATGGAGGTAATTATTATGAGTGAAATCAAAGAAAGTGCATTGGAGCTTATCGGCGGAACACCGCTCCTGAAGCTTAATGGTTACGCAAAGAAAAAGAACATCACAAACGCAACTATTCTTGCAAAGCTGGAATATCTGAATCCGGCAGGCTCTGTCAAGGACAGAATCGCTCTCGCTATGATTGAGGACGCTGAAAAGAAAGGCATTCTTAAAGAAGGTGCAACTATCATTGAGCCTACAAGCGGTAACACAGGAATCGGACTTGCGGCTGTTGCGGCTGCAAAGGGATACAGAGCGATTCTCACACTTCCCGATACCATGAGTGTGGAAAGAAGAAATCTTCTCAAGGCTTACGGTGCGGAACTCGTTCTCACCGAGGGTGCAAAAGGTATGAAAGGTGCAATCGCAAAGGCAGAGGAGCTGAAAAAGGAAATTGAAGGTGCTGTCATTCTCGGACAGTTTGTAAATCCTGCCAATCCTGCGATACACAGAGCAACAACAGGGCCGGAAATATGGGAGCAGACAGACGGAAAAGTAGATATTTTCGTAGCAGGTGTCGGCACAGGCGGTACAATTACCGGAGTAGGCGAATATCTGAAAGAAAAAAATCCCGATATTAAGGTTGTAGCAGTTGAACCGGCAACATCTCCAGTACTTTCAAAGGGAACAGCTGGTCCTCATAAAATTCAAGGAATCGGTGCCGGATTTGTTCCGGAAGTGCTTAATACAGATGTCTATGACGAAGTAATTGCCATTGAAAACGACGACGCATTTGCAGAGGGAAAAACTTTTGCAGTAAGTGAGGGGATTTTAGTCGGAATATCTTCCGGAGCAGTTCTGAAAGCAGTTTCAATACTTGCAGAAAGACCCGAAAATAAAGGAAAAACTATCGTTGTACTTCTTCCGGATTCCGGTGACAGATATTTGTCCACACCGCTGTTCAGCAATAACTGAAAACAATCGTTGAAAGTTGGTGATGTGAATGAGTGAAACGGTTGTACAAAAACAGATTCTGGAACGCTCACATTTAGAGATGCTTGAAAAGCTTCTGAATACCATGCAATATGGAAATATTACACTGATTGTACAGGACGGAAAAATCATTCAAATCGAAAAAACAGAAAAATACAGATTAAAAGACTGACTGGAAAACCAGAGGTTTTGTTTCGTGAATTACGCATACAATACCTTTGGCTTTTTTTGTTGGTGAAAGAAGTGATAATTTGAGCAATACATATAAGGATTTGCAGAACTCACACCCATGTTTCGGCGGACATAAAAATAATGTAGGAAGAATACATCTTCCGGTCAGTCCGGGCTGTAACATTGCCTGCCGGTTCTGCGACAGGGTAATTAATGATAATGAAGACCGTCCCGGAGTAACTTCAAAGGTGATAACTCCCGAAGAAAGTATTGATATACTTGAAAAGGCTTTGAAAATCTGTCCGGAAATTACAGTAGCAGGCATTGCAGGACCGGGAGATACTTTGGCATCAGATTATGCTCTGGAAACGTTCAGAAAAGTTAAGGATAAATTTCCTGATATTATCAAGTGTATGAGTACAAACGGTCTTTTGCTGTACGAAAAAGCAGATGAAGTTATTGACATAGGGATAGATTCGCTGACAGTTACAGTAAATGCCATAAACCCTGAAATTGAAGCAAAACTCAACAAATATATAATTTATCATGGCAAGCGTTATGACGGTGTTGAAGGTGCTGAAATACTTATCGAAAATCAATTGAAAGGCATTGAAAAAGTATCATCTGCCGGAATTACTGTGAAAATAAATACTGTGCTTGTCCCTGAGATAAACGGAGAACATATTGAAGAAATAGCAAAAACAGTCAGTGAAGCCGGAGCAAGTATTTATAATATTATTCCGCTGATACCACAGTTTGAACTTTCCGACATGAAAGCTCCGACCTGTTTACAGATAGACGAAGCAAGGACAAAAGCTTCACAGTATATTGACGTTTTCCGTCACTGTCAGCACTGCCGTGCCGACGCTGTAGGAGTTCCCGGAAAATCGGAATACGGTGACCAGATATATCAGAGAAGATTAAATTTAAAGGAAACATTTTCTCATGGATAATGCATATAAAATCGCTGTTGCTTCATCTGACGGTATAGTTGTAAATCAGCATTTCGGTCATGCGGATAGATTTATAATTTATGAAGTGAAGAACGATAAAAATTATAGATTCGTTGAAATCCGCACAGTTGAACCGGTTTGTAACTGCGGAAATCATGATGATAGAAAGCTTACGGAGAATTTACAGAAAATTCAGGACTGCAAATATCTCCTTGTCAGCAAAATCGGAATGGGTGCATCTATGAGAGCAGAACATCTTGGAATAAACCCAATGGAGCTTCCTGATATGATAGAGGAATCTGTCAGAAAAGTAATCTCCTTTGAGCAGATACAAAATTTATTTGAAAGGAATTGAATACAATGTCAGAAATCAGACAGATTGCAATTTACGGAAAGGGTGGTATCGGTAAGTCGACTACTACTCAAAATCTTACGGCAGGACTTTGTGAACACGGTAAAAAAGTAATGGTTGTAGGCTGTGACCCTAAAGCTGACTCCACCAGACTTCTTCTCGGAGGACTTGCACAGAAAACCGTACTTGATACTATCAGGGACGAGGGTGAGGATATCGAACTTGACAGAATAATGCGTGAGGGCTATGGCGGTACAAGATGTGTAGAATCAGGCGGGCCTGAACCCGGTGTAGGCTGTGCAGGTCGAGGAATCATTACTTCTATCAATATGCTTGAAAATCTCGGTGCATACACAGATGACCTTGATTATGTATTCTATGACGTACTTGGAGACGTAGTCTGTGGTGGATTTGCAATGCCTATCCGTGAGGGCAAGGCAAAGGAAATTTATATCGTTGCCAGCGGTGAAATGATGGCACTTTATGCGGCGAATAATATTGCAAAGGGTATCAAGAGATATGCTAAAACAGGCGGAGTAAGACTCGGCGGTATCATCTGCAACAGCAGAAATGTTGACAGAGAACTTGACCTGCTACGTGCCTTTTCAAAAGAACTTGGAACACAGCTTCTGTATTTTGTACCCCGTGACAATATCGTACAGCGTGCAGAGATAAACAAAAAAACGGTTATTGAATACAAACCTGATTCAAGTCAGGCACAGGAATACAGAAATCTTGCGGAAGCCGTTATCAACAATACAAAATTTGATATTCCAACTCCTATGACACAGGAAAGACTGGAAGAAATACTGCTTGAATTTGGTCTTATGGATTCAGCAGACGATTATCAAATTTAAGGAGTAAAAATTATGGCAAAAATATATAATTCCATTGCAGAGCTTGTCGGCAGAACTCCGTTGCTTGAACTTAAAAATTACGAGGAAAAGCATAATCTCAAGGCGAAAATTCTCGTTAAGCTGGAATATTTCAATCCGAATCAGAGCGTAAAGGACAGAATAGCTCTTGCTATGGTTGAAGATGCTGAAAGAACAGGCAAATTAAAAAAAGGTGATATTATTATAGAACTTACCAGCGGTAATACTGGTATCGGACTTGCGGCAATTGCGGCGGCAAAAGGGTATAAATTCCGTGTTTACATACAAGACCAGGTAAGCAAAGAGCGTTTTCAGGTAATACACGCATTCGGCGGTGAGACTGTAAAAATTTCTGAAGTTCCTGAAATCGTTGAAAGTATGGAAAAGTATGGAGATGATTTTGTAGAGTGTGTAAAGGCACTTGAAAGAGCCGTCAGCAGTGAGGAAAATATATGGTTTGCAGACCAGACAAGAAATTCTGCAAACCCTGATATTCATTTCAGAACGACAGGTCCGGAAATATGGCAGGATACTGACGGAAATGTTGATATTCTTGTTGCAAATGTGGGAACAGGCGGAACTCTTTCCGGTACAGGAAATTATCTGAAATCTCAGAATCCGGATATACAGGTTGTGGGAATCCAGCCGACTGAAGATTCTTTCCAGAGTCCTGAACGTCCGGAGCAGGAGGAAATTACAGGTGTTCACCCATTTGAAAACGTGGAAGAACGTTTTATTCCGGCTAATCTCGACAGAAAAGTTTATGACGACTGGTATGAAGTACATACAAATCAGGCTTATGAATCAGCAAGAGAAGTGGCAAAAACAGACGG
>CAMWVV010000075.1 GCA_947177755.1 uncultured Ruminococcus sp.
AATTAATAATTATATAATAGCATATTAACCAGAATTAATCAATAGCCATACAACAAAAACAGGACGGGAAAATTCCCGCCCTGCCAAATATTTTTAATCAGATACCGCATTCGTCATAATCTTTCCACTTCTCAAAGTCAAGCTTTGCACTCCAGCTCTTGTAAAGAATATAAAGAATTGAAGTTATTGCGACAAACAACGCACAAAGTACAGCCATACTTGTACTGAATACCTTGCGTGGATAATTATCATTACTTTTTTTACTCATATCAAAAACCCTTTTCTTTGTTAAATCTACAGGAATTTTCATATAAACAAGCTTTTCAGCCTGTTCAGCTCCCGCCTTTTAATTTATTTACTATTATATAATATATATTCTGATTTGTCAAGTAAATTCGCAAAACTTTACAAAATTTTCATTTCAACATAATTTTGATTCTTTAATAATATGATTAATAAGGTGATTATTATGAAGAATATCAGAAAAAAGCTTTTTATTTATTTAAAAATTTTCATTCTTATCGTTACGGCGGTAATATGTCTTACAAAAACAGACATAATCAACGGTGCGGTTTCAGATGCACTTGACAGATGTCTGAATATTATAATACCGTCGCTTTATGCCATGATGATTATTTCTTCTCTGCTTATAAAAAGCGGACTGACAGGAATCATATCAAAGTTTACAGGCAATATCGGAAAGATTCTTTTTGGTATGGAAAAAATAGTTTTTACGGTGTTTACTTTCAGTATGTTTGCAGGTTATCCTGTCGGCACAAAAATGCTTTGTTCCGCATACGAAAACGGTCTTATAGAAAAACGGCGTGCAGAAATATTCTGCGGTCTTTGTTTCGGTGCAGGACCTGCTTTTGTTTTCGGGTGCATTTCGGGACAGCTTTACGGAAGTACGTCCGCAGGAAATATAATTCTTGTTTCGGCAGTAGGTGCAAATATTATACTTGCATTTTTCGTGTCAATATTCATGCGTAAAAACTGCGGTTCACAAAAAAATACATCTGAAATAAAATTTTCTGCCGATATGCTCACAGACTGCGTTATAGGCGGCGGACGTTCAATGGCGGATATATGCTTTATGGTAATTGTCTTTGCCGTTATCACGGAAATTATGAATCATTTCGGTATAATATCTTATTCAGGCGTAATATTTTCAAAAATAACAACGCTTGACGGAACGGAATCGGAACAGTTTGTCAAGGCAATAATGGACGTAACTGCCGTAAATGGTTTTACTTACGGAAATTATGCACTTCTGCCTTATCTGAGTTCGCTTGTGTCTTTCGGCGGAATATGCGTTATTTTTCAGATTTCCGCCGTAACTTCGGGAAAACTTTCTTTAAAGCCTCTTATTATCATGAGGACTGCGGCAGCCGTAATAAGTTTTTTTATATGCAGAATTATAACACCGTTTATGCTTTCTGACGAAACCGTTTTCACGGCTTCACTGAATGTCCGTACACATCAGGCACATTCTCCCATACCGTCCGTAATGCTTATTATCATGACTTTTATATTGTTCTGCGAATATGAAAAAATTAAAACTTTAAGACAGGAGTGATTGTTATGTTTGGCAGGATTACCGATAAAACTCTTGAAACTTTCTACCTTACACCGCTTATACATATGGACGGCAACAAAGAACTGCTTATAGAAAACTGTCACAGGATAGAAGAATACAGCGAAGTTTTCATGCGTCTTATTTCGGGAAAACTCTGTATAAATATATGGGGGAACGGTCTTAGGGCGTACGACTTCAATAAAAGCGGTCTCATGATAAGCGGAAGGATTTCACAGATAGAATTTACAGAAAGGAACGGAAAACAAGATGAAAAATCAGATAAAAGGCTGTGTGAAGATTAACGCCAAAGGAAAAAATCTGTATAAATTCATAAATGCTCTGCACAACAGTAAAACAAACTGCTTTGAACAATATTGTAAAAATGATGTTTTCTATGCCGAAATTTACCGCCGTGACCTGAAAAAAATAAGTCCGATAGCGGAAGAACTCGGCATAGAACTTACAAGTTTCGAGTATGATACTATTTCATCAACAGCTATACGTCACCGCCGACGTTTCGGAATAATAGCAGGACTGCTTCTTGTGCTTATGGCGTCGCTTTATTTTTCACGCATAGTTATGACAATAGAAATCCAAGGCAATTCAAAAGTCAGTGACCATGCTATCCTTTCCGCCCTCGAAGAACTCAACATCAAACAGGGTACGCCAATTAAGGACATAAATTTTCCCTACTGTGAAAACGAACTGCGTCTTATGGTTGACGGAATTTCATGGGCAGGTATGCATATAACAGGAAACCGTGTTGTTGTTGAGGTTACGGAACTTGTCGAAAAACCCGAAATGATTAATGAACGTATGCCGTGTAATGTCGTTTCGGGGCATGACGCTTACATAACTTACACTTCTACATATGACGGACAGCTTATGCACAAAGTCGGTGACTATGTTCCGAAAGGCACTCTGTTGATAAGCGGAGTGACCAAAGACGAAACGGGTCATGTCAACATTCATCACGCTATGGGAAAAATCACAGGCACTTACACCGAAACCGTAACTTTTGAAGAGAATTATACCATAACAAAATACAATCCCACAGGAAAAACTTCCGACGAAAAATGGCTTAAACTTTTCAGTCTGAAAATACCGCTTTTTTTCGGAAAAAATGAATACGAAAATTTCAATTCGGACGAAAACTCAAAATACCTGACCATTTTCGGAAAAACCCTGCCGATAGGTATTATAAAAAACAAAATCACTGAAACAGAATTGAGTGAAACGACTTTCAGTGATGAAGAAGTTTCTGAAAAAATCATGCAGAAAATTTATCTTTATGAAAAAAATTTCCTCAGTGAAGATGTAACCATTCTTGACCGTACAATAGAAAACGAAAAAAAAGAAAACTCCCTTGTCTATACTGTTACGTATAAACTTGAGGGAGATATAGGAGTACAGAAAGAAATATATGTAAAATAGTTCTTATTGCTTTATCAGCAACTGACGGAATAGTACCATATCAAATACATTAACAATGCCATCGGAATTTATGTCTGCTGATTTATACTGTTCTGCGGTAAATATTCCTGAAGATAAAAGATACTTCTGTAAAAGCAGTATATCAGACAAGTCAATTAAATTATCTGAATTTATGTCGCCTTTGATAACGTCCCCGACTGTAAAAATCACTGTGCTTTCTTCTGATTTTCCTACAGCATTGCACGCACTTACACAGAATTTATAACTACCCTCAGGAAAATTTCCTGTATATTCTGTACTTTTATATGGTTCAATTCTGTTATGCAATTCATCATCACGATAAACCGAAACAGAATAATAATCTGCATTTTCTACAGAATCCCATGTTATTCTTACAGGTTCGTCAACGGGAAATAAATTTTTTTCAACTGATAACTGCGGAGCATCGGGAACTTCTGTAACGGGCGGTGTTGTATCACTGATTAAAGCATACCAGTCAACATTTGTATTGCCACTGCACATTTTTTCAGCAGGCACCCAGCCGTCAGGTTCTAAGCCCCTTGTACCGCTGACCGCACTTTCAATAATATGGTATGTGTCATTAATTTCATTATAGCCTGTAACAGCCATTAAGTGACCGTACACATGGATAGCGGCAACACCGCCGTTTTTCAGATGATTCACAAGTCTCGGGTCGGTTATTCTGCCGTAATAATGACCGTCAATTTTGAAATTAAAAAGTTCGCCGTATCCTGATTCTACTGTATCATAAAAGGAAAGATAATACATTCCTCCGTTTCCAGGCTGATATGAACCATTGTTAACCGCCCACGCAGCAATATTAATAGCGTCTATGGCGTTTCCGTTAAGTGCGTAAATAGCATTGCAGAAAGAAAAAATTCCACAGCCTGATATATACATACTATTCTCAGTAAGGGCATACTTGTTAAATATGACATTCCGCCACTTTTCTTCATACTGGTTGTAAAGCCTTCCCTCAGACGCATTTACTGAAAAACGTTCAGCAGGAATGTACAGCAAAAAAGAAAATGACATAACCAACGCCGTAATTATACTTAATAACCGTTTGTTTTTCACAATATAACTCCTTTTTTAAAATATATTTTCTGACACCGACCAACTTTATAATATTAACATAAATCACGTTTTTTGTCAACCTTATTTTTATATTGTTCATAATAAAAGAAATATTAATTAAATGATAAAAATTTATAAAAACTTCGTCTTTTTCGTTCTTTAAAATCACTTATATATGAAAGTACCTGACTTTTCTGAAACTAAAAACGAAAGGACGAAATAAAATGAAAAAACTATTAATTTTTATGACAATGCTTGCAATGTTAAACACTGTTTCGTGCAGTGAAAAAAACAAAGATGAAACACCTGCTCCCTCTGTCTCGGAATCATCTACAGACAACAATAAAACAACGCTCACTGTTACGACAACTATTAAATTATCACCAGCGGTAGAAAAAGAAATTTCCAAAAAGATGAGCTGTGATGTTGATATAAAATCCTATCCCTACAGTGAGGAAACAGACCCTTTTGAATTACTGCATCTTGACATGATTTCAGGAGAAATTCCTGATGTTGTGTACGCAACGACAGACGACATGACAAAACTAATAAACAGAGGTTATATGGCTGATATGTATCCGCTTATGGAAAAGTCCGAAACTCTCCGAAAGGAAGATTTTCTGCCTAACGTTTTAGCAGGTTTAGATGTGGACGGCAAGCTTCCTGCTATCTGTGATGACTGGAAGATATTTACTGCCGTTGCCAAAACCGAAAACGTAGGCGAAAATATGGAAAACTGGACTCCTGCCCAGGCACTTAAAGCGTTTAATAATATGCCAGAAGATATGTCTTTCCTTGAACACGAATGGAAGGAATATGACAGAGAAAATTATCTTATATACCGTGTTGGAATTGACGCTGTGGACTATAAAAACAATACCTGTGATTTCGGCGGTGCTTTCATGGAAATGCTTGGAAATGTAAATAATCTGCCTGAATTTCAGCCATATAATGAATATGAGTATGCAATTATAAATAATCACGCTCTTATTTCTGAAGTACAGCTTTTCGGGATAAACTGCGGAATAACTCAATCCCTTTACTGCTATTTCGGTGGTGAGGATATAACATTTGTCGGTTATCCGTCCGAAAGCGGAAAAGGCTATGTTACAGACGCTTTTTCAATGATGGGAATAATTTCCACAAGTAAGAATCAGGAAAAGGCTTATGAATTTATAAGTCTTATGCTGAATGATAATTCAATAAACAAAGGTATGATGTACAGTATGCCGATTACCGAAAAACAATTAGACGAACAGCTGAACGCTACAAAATACAATGCACTGTCTGTAAACTGTCCGCAGTATCTTCCGTACAGCGACGAAGAGGTGCAGATTCCAAAGGAACTACTCGACAAAACCGTTGACTATATAAGAAACGTTGAATTTGAGCCATATATAAATAATACGGTGGAAAATATTGTCCGTGAAGAATATCATAAATGCTTTGCAGGAGAAGCAACACCGCAGGAATGTGCCGATATACTGAATAACCGTGTATCAATTTATCTCAGCGAATCAGAATAATCAAAAGGGGTATGTAAATATATTTCTGCATACCCCTATGTAAATTATTTGTTTATGACTATTTCACATGATGATTTGTCGTCATTAATGATTTCACCAACGGACACAGCCGAAATATGTCCTGACAAGGCATTTTTTATACTGATAACAGGCGTTGTTATTACTGCCTGTACGTCAGACTTTTCAAAACACAAATCAGTGTCAATCATTTCACAGTCAACAAGTTTTAGTGATTTACAGTAACACAAAGGCTGTGTACCTATAATCCGACAGTTTTCAAATGTAAGATTCTCACTGTACCAGCCGAGATACTCCCCTTTCACCGTACTATTGCGGACGATTACGTTTTTAGCGTGCCAGAAAGCATCTTTTGTATTGAAATGACAGTTTTCAAATACGGCATTCTGAATATACTGGAAAGAATATTTTCCGTTAAGTGTTACGTTATCAAATTCCATGCCTGACGAACGCATCATGAAATATTCACTCTGCACATCGCAGTCTTTCATTTTTATATTGTTTACAAACCAGCCAAATTCCGTAGAAGTTATATCACATCTTTCAATATCAATATAGTTACACTCTCTCAACGCTTTGATACCGTGAAGCTTTGAATCCTGTATTTCAATATGGTTGGAATACCACAAAGCAGCCCTGCAAAGTTCAGTCATTTCGGAATTAAATATTTTAAGTCCGTTATCGTGCCAGAACGGATAACGAAGATTAAAAAAACAATCTTCCGCCTGCACGTCTGCACTTTCTTTCATGGCACTTTCACCGTCTGCCTCTCCGTCAAATGTACACTTCTTTATTATAATATTTTTACTACCGTACAAAGCTCTTTCTTCATCAAATGTTTCATTTTCTATTATTTTCATAATAATCCCCTCCTGTTTATTCTATATTTAAATCTGTGATTTCCAGTTCTATTCCGACTACTCCATATTTTTCCTGTTCCTCTTTTGAATAGAATTTTTCCATATCAGAAAAACAGGCATTCTTAACCGTTTCTTCTGTATAGCCACACTGAATAAGAGGTAAACTGTTATATAATTCTTCAAAGCTTTCAAAATAATGAAGTGCGGTAACTTTTGTCTGAATTTTATCGGAAGGATTACCGATACAGGAAAATTCAATAAAATCACCTGTTTTTACCTGCTGCCGCTTTTCGTCATTCAGACGTAATTCAATGGTTTTAGTACCGTTTTTTATCTTCTCAAACGGCGAAGCGTTGAGTTTCATATTATGCAACATATCAATCACCTTTCATGAATAGGATAATTAAAATTATACCGTTTTTTCCGATATATGTCAATACCCTGACAGATTGCTTTTTCCCCATTGCACCGGTTTGTTTTCCGTTTGACAATATACCAGTAAACATTGCGAAAAATTTCCGGTGACTTTTTTTAAATCATATATATATTAAAACGGCATTGTCTGAATACAAAATCCGACAATGCCGTTTCTGATTAGCGGTGTATAACTTATTATTTTTCACTACCTAAAGAAACCAGACAGAATATCCAATGATATAACAGAAATAAAAATTATTCCGCAAATTCCACCATTTTCAAAACAATATCTGCCATTGTTTTAAGTTTGTCTTCCGAAAGACGCTCTACACTTCTTTGAATAATGTCTATATAGAACGCTCTGCTTTCAGTATCATTGACATCTACTGTTTCATCAAAGAAATCACGATAAGAAATATCCAGTGCCTTTACTATCTTATCAAGCGTTGTAAGGGTAGGACTTTTCATGTTTCGCTCAAGATGTCCCAGAAATGCAGAATTTAAACCTGCCTTGAGAGCAAGCTTTTCCTGACTCATACCTCTGCATAAACGGAAATATTTTATTCTGTCGCCGACTGTGTACTTCATACCAAGAACCTCCAATATATTTTATCATTTATTATACATTATTATGACGGAGATTTGCAATATATTATCAGTACTGTACACAAATATTTAAAAGATTTATTCTGCCGACATTTCACGGATATTTTCTTCAGACATTTCATATTCCAGTCCGAAAATCTGATAAAGACGGACAAGAAGCAGTGCATTGTTTCTGATATTTCCGACCTGTAAGGCTTTTTCCGTTTCGCCTATTTTTTCAAGCCACATTTCCAGCTCTCCGCTATAATAGCTGTAAATCAGTTCGTCTATGCTGAAACACCGCTTTAAATCCTCAATGGTATAAAGTTTTTCACCATTCATAATCATATTCCATCACCTCCGTGATAATATAATATCACAAAAAATGATTAATGAAAACCCTGAACAGTTCCCGAAAAAAATTATTTTTCAGGAACTGTTTTATATTGACATGATAAAAAAACATGATGTGTTTCAGACAAGACAAAAAGACAAATCAATCATTGTTTTTTCAAGAAATAATTCCGTATTCATATAAAGAAACAATTCGGAAGCTTTCTGAAGCTGTTTTCTTTTCCCGCATACCTCATAAGCTTTTGACGAAATATAAAATTCCTCCGCATATTCGGAAATATTCCTTTCATGATAAAGACATTCAAGAAACTCATTCAGTATTCTTTCATAATTCCTGTCAAAATATTCATTGAACAGATTTTCAATATTCGGATATTTATTATAAAACTCCTCAGAACTGAAATTTTCATAGTCATGATAATTGTATATTATGGGAAAAATCATGGATTTCAGAGAATTAACCTCAGACCATATATCCATAGGAATATCTTCATCAGGCTCGCAGTTCTGATAATACCATATACTCAGCGGACTTGTATTGGCAAAGCAATAATCTGAAAAAGCAATGTCAACTTCGGGAGAGTCAAGATAAAACCGCCTCATATGTTCATAAAGTTCTATGTAAGACTGATAACTGTCAAAATTTTTTCCGTTGTCACATTCAATGCGGTATTCCTGATACCTGAAAATATTTCTTATATTCGGCGAATAGTTTTCACGTTCCATAATAAGTTTGTTTTTTCGTGTCAGAACGGCAAAAATCACATACGGCTTGACAGACTGCAATTCTTTGCATGAATTAATCTGTCTTATAAGTTCACCGATATTTTCAAAGTAAATTTCATTTTTTCTTCCGCATTTCAGAAATTCATGCTTTAATGACATTCTGTAAACTTCACTTTGTTCTTCCGCATTATCTTCAGAATGACTGTCTGACACTCTGAGATTACAAATAAACTCATTCAGCCGCTTTTTCATGTTCATATTTTCTTTCTGAAACTTAATTAATTTATCTGTCCGTTTCTTCTGTTCAAGCCAGTTTTTTATATTCTGCTCGTTTGAACGTTCAGACTGATTGCAGTCAAGAAGCAGACCTATATCCGTTACGGTTGCAAAGTAAATAAACTGCAAACCGTTATCTTCGGGATTTTTTTTCAGCAGTTCCGTCAAATCCGTACATACTGAAACCGTATTCCGTGCGTTTATTCCGTACTTTTCAAGCATATCAAAATAATACCGACGATAATCAGACGTTTTTCCGAGTGCCTCCTTAAAGGTCAGTCCGTTGTTATGCAACAGTTTCTGAAAAGGTACATATTCGTCGGCTTCCTTACAGATATACTGAAAAATTTTATACTCAATATCATAATTCATTTCTTAACCTCCTAATTACTTCTTCTTTCATTTTCTGAAATTCTTCTGACTGGTATAATTCCATTTCTTCCATAACTGTAAACATCAGCTCTCTCCAAATATCATCGCCGCACTCCTTTGCCAGTTCAAGACATCTTATTATATTATCAACTTCGGGATTTACGAAACTTTTCGGTTGAAGTCTTGTCAGTGTTTTCTTCGGAATATTCCTTTTCATATAAAAAACCTCTTACTTATCAGTATAATATAATTATAACATTCTGAAAAAATAAAATCAACATAAAAAAATCGGGAGAAACAAATCTTTCTCCCGATGATTAAAATCTTATTCAAATGTGATTTTCAATAATTCCTGTCAGCGATTACACTACAAAATACGGTATATATTCAATTTCCTCGCCCGTAACTGCATCATAAATACATTCATAGTCACGCCACTTTACAAGATATGCCGGTTTAAGTTCATAATTAAATCCACTTATCCAGTCAACATAAATTATAAACTGCGGTTCTTGTTCTGCTGCTTCCATTGCATATTTATCAATGGATTCTTTTATTTCTTCTGCTGACTTGTATTCCCCGTCTAAATTCACTTCCCTGAAACGTTCAGGGTCAACAACAAAATTCATTTCAACGCTTTTATAATTGTTCTTTTCTTTTTTGATAACAGCATATACATTCTGGTCAGTATTTATATCGCCGTAACCGTGCAGAAGTACGTCCTTATAGTAAACTGAAAAGAGCTTGCCGTTAAACTGATGATTCAGCTGGTGGTCGGGTTCGTATACAAAAGTGAAGTCACTCATATCGGTGTCGGGATATTTCATTAAAGCAGTCTGTTTCAGCATGGTTATATCATCGTCGGTAACTTTTTCACTTTTTTGTGGGACTAAGGGCAGTTTTTCTGTCAAAGCCTTTTTCATAAGTAAGAGGTCAAACACATCAACTCTGTTGTCATTATTAAAATCCGCATTCTGCCAGCACTTAAGTTCTCCCGAACCGACAAGCCACTTCTGCAACATAACAACGTCCGAAACAGTGAATTTGTCGTCAAGATTGCAGTCACCCATATTTAGCAGTGTTACTTCACTTTCGTCGATTTCCGTTATATTGCCGTCCTCATCAACGTTATAGCACTTCACAGTCTTGCTTGCTTCCTGACCGTCCTGCTCCCATTCTCTTGCCTCTTTGAACGTAACTTTTACTGTACCCGAAGTAATGGGTTTATACGCTTTAACTACTATCGGACTTGACCCAGGAGGTGAGGGCATAATAGTTGTTCCGTAAAAACTGTCACTCGCAACACATTCAAGTTTTGCCGTGCCGTCCTGTTCAGTAATGAGACTGTAACCGCCATCATAGCATATATCATCACAGAATACAATATGTCCATTGACTATTGAAATCCGTTTGAAATTACACTCTCCCAGACAGTCCGGAAACCACCCATATAAATCAGTTTCGGTAATAACTCCGTCCGCTGACGACTCAAACGAAAGCGTTGTAGTGCTTACAATCCTGTCAGTCTGTGGTTTTTTCTCAATCCATTTAATGTCAACACTGCTTGACGGATTCATTGCATAAACTGTCACTTCATACTCAAAATCAGCGTTTATATTTATTTCATGACCATAATGTTCTGCATATTCAATATATTTACTTATATAATTTTCGTCAATAAAGTCAAGATACTTCTGATAGGCTTCTTTGTCGGATTCGTCAGGCTTTTCGGGCATGACGAAATTATAAGTCTCATTGAAAAGTGTAAGCAGTCCCATTGAATCATCACCGGAATATTCAGTAAGATATTTATTACAGTCGATGCGGTTATACTTCTTGCGGACACAGCATATCAAACCGTCTTCAATGTGAGTTTTTCCATAAGTATTGTCAAAATGAAGTGCTTCGGTGAAATTCTGCGGAATCCATTCGGGCAGAACGTCCTCCGTATCAACAGAAATTTTAGGCATAACATCAACATATGTTTCAGCACAGTCGGGATTGACAATATTATCATCTGTTTCAGCGTGTACACTATGCAACGGCAGTGCAGAAAAGCACATAACCATTGCTGACATCATAGCTAATAATTTTTTATTCATAATCATTCCTCCTGAAAAATATACTTCTATACTTTTTAACGGATTAACAATATATAATGTGCGGATATTATATGTAAACTTTACATGAACAGATTATTTTTGTTTATTATATCTGTTGACGAAAAAAACCGTCTGCACTTACAAATACAAACGGTTTTAAATATATAAAACTATTAATAGAAATCAATATAGCCTGCATCTACCCAGCCGTAATAATCGCCGTCGTCGGAATCATATAATTCATACCATGTTACGCCCATTGAAGTACAGGTATTATATGCCGTTATGTGCCATTTGTCGCCCAGACTTGAACGCACTTTACTGACTGCTCCGCCCTCTGCAACGTATGATGTAGTAAATCCTGCTACCGTTCCGCCGTGACAGTTTATCTGTCC
>CAMWVV010000076.1 GCA_947177755.1 uncultured Ruminococcus sp.
TCATAAATGCCATTTTATAAAAACCTTTTTAATTTTATATATTATATATATATTATATATTTTTTTTAAAGGAGTTATAAAATAGCTGATTATCCTTTGTTTCCTCTACTTATCCTCTACTAAATGAAAACAGATAAAGAAAATTCCGCACAGGCTTTACACCCATGCGGAACTTTTTTATTTCATAGCTTTCCTGATAGCGTCGAGGAGTTCGCCGTAAGTTTCAAAAGCGGGAAGCTGAGGATAGTCGGCTTTGATTTTTTCTGTACTTCTGAAAAGGAAACCTGCCTTGCTGTTGAGTATCATACCAAGGTCGTTATAGCTGTCACCGCTTGCTATAGTTTCGTAACCGATTGACTGGAGAGCCTTGACGGTTGTAAGCTTGGACTGTTCGCAACGCATCTTAAAGCCTGTTATTTCACCGTTTTCGGCAACTTCAAGAGAGTTGCAGAAGATAGTGGGCATACCAAGTTTTTTCATGAGAGGAGCGGCAAACTGAGTGAAAGTATCACTGATAATAATAACCTGACAGAGTGAGCGGAGTTCGTCAAGAAACTCCTTTGCACCGTCCATAGGGTCGATTTTGGCAATTGTTTCCTGAATCTCCCTGAGACCCAGACCATGCTCCTTAAGAACGCCTAAACGCCAGTTCATAAGCTTGTCGTAATCGGGTTCGTCACGGGTAGTTTTCTTGAGTTCGGGAATACCGCTTGCTTCGGCAAATGCAATCCATATTTCAGGAACAAGAACGCCCTCAAGGTCAAGACAAGTAATATACATTGTAAATTCCTCCGTTTTGATAGATTTGATAATTCCGGAAAAATTTTCCGATACTATTATTATACAACATAACCGTCATTTTGTAAAGCATTATTTTACAAGAATTTTCCTCATAAGCACCATGTCGAATACGTCAACGGACTTGTCGCCGGAAAGGTCAGCTATAGTGTACTGCTTTTCGGTGAGGTTGCCTGCTCCGAGTACGTATTTTTCGAGAAGTACCAAATCGGCAACGTTTACCGCACCGTCGGAATTTATATCGCCTATGAGACTTTCGGACATTCCGGCAACGGTTATTACCGGTATTTCAGCAGATACGCCGTTTGCGATAACGACTACTGAATAACTTCCCGTTTCAGAAACTTCATATTCCTTTGATACTGCACCTTTGATAGCCTCACCGTCGTGATACCACTGGTAAGAGGCATTTTCAACAGATACTTCCGGTTTTGCAAGATATGTATCACCTTTTTCAAGTCTTATTTTATATGGTGCGGAATATACGGGGAATTTTACCGGAACGTTACACTGTCCGCTTGTGAGGTCACCGCACTTTGCCCAGCCCTCTATTGCTTCATCTTGAACGAATACACGGATTGACTTTATAGAAGTTCCTGCTTTAACACCCATTACGTCGCCGAAAGCAATTTTAAATTCGGCAATATTTCCGTTTGTTTTGAGGGTTATGCCGTTATGGTTTCCCTGATTGTAATAAATCCAGCCTGCCGACTGTTTATAATACCAGTATGAAGTATCTGTATCATAATTTTCTACACGGAGATTCCAGACAGGTTTCTGTGCATTATGCGGAATGTCTGCCATAATATACATATACTTGTCATCGGCGGTGAGATAGATTTTATTGTCACCGTCCTGTGCAATAATCATGTCGTCCGTCCACTCGTACGGTGAAGTTATAAGACCGTCGGCAGTTATTTGACCGTTTATTGTGTACATTCTGCCGGAGTTTTTGTCAGGATTACTTCCGGTCTGATAAAAGCCGTTGTCAGTACCTTTAGTTCCGTTTCCCGTAACGGTGAAAGTACCCATATAATTTGCACCAAGTGAAGCGTTCCATACGCCTTCGTTTGCGAACTGTACAGAACGCAGGTTTATCTGTTCTACCGTATTGTTGCCGAACGAAATTTTCAAATAAGCGTTCCAGTCGCCTTCGGGAAGACTGTCGGGAAGTTTGAGGTTTAGAAATTCTTCTGCGGTTGTACATGAATACCATTCATTCGGGTTTATATCAACTGTAGTTCTGATAAAGTTTCCGTTCTGTTCAAGAATTATTTCGGTTTCCGTTTCGGGAATGATACCCGAAAAACCTGTATTTTCGACATTGAAGTGTAATTGAAGTTCACCGCCCTGTTGTACTTTGTCCGAAAGTTCGGATTTACGGAGAACGAATCTGTAGCCTATATGGTCACGGATAAACTGAAATACATTCTGTCCATAATATGCGGAATTGTCAACGTTGTCGACATCATAGGCTTCACTGAAAGTATAATCTTTGTATAACTGAAAAATATTGCCGTTTATATAGCTGAGGTGGGTTTTGTACATTTCGGGTATTGCGTTTTCGGGAAGATATGTGTCATATTTTTTAGCCCAGTCGAGATTACCCGAAAACTCACCGCCGAAATAAGAAGTGAGTGTCTGCTTTGAAAGCCAATCCGTTTCAACGGCACGGTTTGAATAAGTTCCCAAATCCGAATCACTGCCCATGTAGCCGTCATTGTAAAGACCCACACGGAGTGCGTCGGGGTTTCCGGAAGAATCATAGTCAGCAAGGTCTTTTCTTTCAATACCTGCCCATTTTGCGAAAATATCGGGTGTACGGACTGTCACGGGAATCGGAGCAGGTACACAGTCAAGCATTGCATCAAGAAGTTGTGCCTTGTACTCGACAGAAGTATATTTACCGCCGTGCTGTTCGCCCCATTTTCCGACAAATCCGCTTTCGACGTATGCTATAATGTCCTTGTAATCCTCTAAAAGACCACTGTCTTTTACCTGCTGAATGTGATGTAATACCTGTTCAAAAGAAGACGGTTCGGGGTTGTCTTTACCGTTTGCGTCGTATCTGAAACGCAGTGCAACCATACAGCCGTTTTTACGGCAGTTTTCAAAAGTGGTACGCCATGCACTGAAAAAAGTTTCGTCAAGGTCGTAATCAACTCCGTTGGTATAATTGCCATCGTCGTCCGTTGTACCGTTCACACCCGAGGAGAACGCACCTATATCAATAAAGAACAGCATAAGATTTCCTGTAGGGTTATAGGTCGGGGTGTTGTTCGGTTTGCAGTTCGGCCATACGGTAGTTGTATAGCCACAGGCAGGATTGTTTATTGTTCCGACCGTTTCCGTGTAGGAAATACCACTGTCCTTGAGATTTGTTTCCGCTCCGGCAGGAATACTCACCATTCCTGCAATTATTACAGGAACGCTTACCGCAGAAACGATTTTGCCTAATGTTTTCATAATAAAAAGACCTCCTTATGAATCAAAATAATTTCAATATAATTTTATCATATTTCAATAAAAAATACAAGAAATTTTTTGTAGTTTTTTCTTGACATTTAAAAAATCAGGTGATATAATATAGAATACATACGTTGAAAATGTGTAAGTAGTCGATAACGAAAACCGTTTCAGAGAGTCCGCATCATCGGCTGGAAGTGCGGTCAATGGTTTTATCGGCGAATTTCAGCATTGGAGTATTTCTGCGAAAACCGTCCCGACGGATTAAGCGGAGGTGTAAGCGTTCACGCCATAACGCAGAGAGTGCGGAAAGATTACTGTCTTTCTGAAAATGGGTGGTACCACGGGTCTTTTATGCTCGTCCCATATTTTGTGGGACGGGTTTTTTGTCGTCCCGAAGAATACAGTGAAAGGAAAGTTTGATAATGTCAGAAGAAATCAAAGAACTGAGGGAAAAGTTTTCCGAAACCGTTCAGAATGTCAGCGATACTCAGACACTCGAAGAAATCCGCATTGAGTATCTCGGCAAAAAGGGAAGTGTTACGGGACTTTTAAAGTCAATGAAAAATCTTTCCAACGAGGAAAGAAAGAGTTTCGGTCAGCAGGTGAATGTGCTGAAAAACGAAATAACCGAGGCTATAGCTAAGAAAGCGGAACAGATTAAGCAGAAAGAACTTGAAAGGGAAATCAGTTCTGTTCCCGAGTTCGACGTATCCGCACCGCCCGTACTGGACAGGGGGTCTTATCACCCGATTACCCTCGTACAGCGTGAGTGTGAAAGGGTTTTCAGGTCAATGGGCTTCACCGTCGAGGATTACAGCGAAATAGTTACGGACTATGAGTGTTTTGAATCTCTTAATATTCCCAAGCACCACCCAGCCAGAGATATGCAGGACACCTATTATCTCACTAACGGTCAGCTTCTCAAGTCGCAGACTTCCGCCGCACAGAACGCCATATATAAAAAGTACCGCAAGGCACTTGTCGAGGAGGGCAGACCGATTAAGGCGATTTTCCCGGGACGTTGTTTCCGTAACGAAGCAACAGACGCTTGTCACGAAAATACTTTCTTTCAGATGGAGGGTGTTATGGTTGACAAGAATATTTCTATCTCAAATCTTATCTTCTTCATGAAAACCATGCTTTCGGAAGTTTTCAGGAAAGATATAAAAGTAAGATTACGCCCAGGTTTCTTTCCGTTCGTAGAACCGGGATTCGAGCTTGATATAAGCTGTCTGATATGCGGTGGCGAGGGTTGTCCGTCGTGCAAGCACAGCGGCTGGCTTGAACTTTGTCCGTGCGGAATGATTCACCCCGAAGTGCTGAAAGCAGGCGGTATTGACCCCGAAGAATACACGGGTTTTGCTTTTGGTCTCGGCATGACACGTCTTGCAATGATGAAGTACGGTGTCAAGGACATTCGTGACCTTAACAGCGGTAATTTAAAAAGCCTGTCTCAGTTCACGGCAGAATGACGAAAGGAGAGATATAAAATGTTTTTATCAATGAACTGGATTTCCGAATTTGTCGACTTTACAGGTCTTGACAAACTCGCCCTTATTCATCGGTTTTCACTTTCGACTGCCGAAGTGGAAAATGAAATATTCATGAAAGGCAGTGACATTTCGGGGATTGTTGTTGCTGAAATAAAGACGGTTGAGGAACACCCCGAATCAAAGAAACTTCACCTTCTTAAAGTAGACGCAGGCGGTGAAGAACTTGTCGACGTTGTATGCGGTGCGCCGAATGTAAGAGTGGGAATGAAGACAGCATTTGCAAAGGTCGGTGCAAGAATAGGTGAAATAACGATAGCACCCCGAAAACTCGCAGGGTATACTTCTTATGGTATGTGCTGTTCGGAGGCTGAAATAGGTATCAGCGACGACAACAGCGGTATCATGGAAATAACCGACGATATTCCGAACGGTACAGACCTCAAAGAAGCTTATCAGATTGACGATATAGTTTTTGAAGTGGACAACAAGTCTCTGACAAACCGTCCTGACCTCTGGGGACATTACGGCATTGCAAGGGAGTTTTCCGCACTCACGGGCAGACCTCTTAAACCTATACAGACCGTCGACCTCAGTCAGTTTGATAGTTTACCGCAGATTGACATGAAAATTCTTGACCCTCTTTGTCAGCGTTATTCGTGCTTACAGGTTGACAATATAACAAGAAACGTAAGTCCCGTTAATATGCGTGTACGCCTCTACTACTGTGGTATGAGAGCCATTAACTTCCTCGCTGACCTTACAAACTATCTTATGCTTGAAATGGGTCAGCCCATGCACGCTTTCGATTCGAGAAAGGTAAGCAGTATAAGAATAAGACGTTTTGAAAATCCGTTCACTTTCAAGACACTCGACGGCGTTGAAAGAAATATCGACGAAAACACCCTGATGATTTGCAACGGTGAAAATCCTGTTGCAATTGCGGGAATAATGGGTGGTCTTGATTCAGAAATAGTTGACGACACAACCGCCCTTACCCTTGAATCCGCTACTTTTGACGCAGTTTCAATAAGAAAGTCTACCGTAAGGCTTTCACACCGCACTGATGCTTCCATGCGTTACGAAAAGTGTCTTGACCCCGAAATGACCGTAACGGCTGTCGGACGTTTTGTAAAACTCATGCTTGACGCTGACCCCGATTCAAAAGTAATTTCATCACTTACAGATGAGTACGCTTTTCATTATCCCGAAAGGTCTTTTGACTTCACCAAAGCTTTCGTAGACAGGTACACGGGCATTAAGATTGGTAATAATACTATCGTTGAAACACTTGAATCGCTCGGTTTTGAAACGACCGAAGAAAACGACGTATTTTCCGTAAAAATTCCGTCATGGCGTGCGACAAAGGACGTAACCATGAAAGCCGACATAATCGAGGAAATCACCCGTATTTACGGTTACGACAACTTTGATGTCAACACTGCCGAATCTCCTCTTTATCCGATACGCACGGCGGAGGAAAAGACCGTTGAGGACAGAATAAAGGATTTGCTTGTTCAGAAGTATAATCTTCACGAGCTTCATTCTTACGTGTGGGTTTACAACGACGAGTACAAGGCACTTGGCATTGAGATTGAAGGCAATGTAAGACTTATAAACGCAACTAACCCGAATATCGAAATAATAAGACGTTCGATAGTTCCCACACAGCTTTGTCAGGTCAAGTATAATACCGACTTTTCAAAAGAGTTCGGAGTATTTGAGATAGGCAGAACGGCGGACGGTGTAGACCCCGAAACGAATCTTTGCAGGGAACACAAGAAACTTTGTGTGACACTTTTCAGCAAGGTGAAGACGACTGAGCAGGTTTACACTGAACTATGCAATATGCTTGCCGTCATTGCCGACGACATAAAGCATGAAAAACTTTCTTTTGCGAAAATCGAAGCTTCACATTCGTATCAACACCCGAAGAATCTTAATGCCATTATCTGCGACGGCAAAGCTATAGGTGAAGTGGGTGTTGTTTACCCGACAATTGCAAAGAAAATCGACAAGAAAGCATCTATAGTCTATGCTGAAATAGACGTTGCTGAATTTGCGGAAATAGTCTCAAAAAGCATGGTTTACGACGAACCGTCGAAATATCCCGAAATAGAAGTTGACCTGACATTCATGTCCGACCGTTTCGCACCGATAGGCTCGGCAATAGATGCCGTAAACTCACCGCTTGTAAAGAAAGTCAGCGTCGCCGATACGTATATTGACGATTCAGGCAAGTCGATAACTGTAAAAATAGTTTTCTCTGACAAGACAAAAACTCTGACCCGTGAGGAAGTAACAGCCGTAACGGACAATGTAATTAAAAATCTTGAATCACAGGGCATTGCACTGAAAGTTTAAAAAAATATCCCTTGTCTTTAACGGACAGGGGATTTTTTTATATCAATCAAAGAATATATTACTGATTTTTCGGGTTGACGTGTACCGTTATGTGCTTTACTTTCGGGAACTTCTGTTCTATGGT
This sequence comes from uncultured Ruminococcus sp., assembly GCA_947177755.1. Lineage (GTDB taxonomy): Bacteria > Bacillota > Clostridia > Oscillospirales > Ruminococcaceae > Ruminococcus. The sequence goes on from CAMWVV010000076.1 coordinate 7,246, forward strand.
TGAATGAACGTTTTCGGCAATTTCGTGACCCTCGCTCAGCGTTTTGTCACCGTCGGCATTTATTTCTATGTCGGCATATATTTTATTACCGAAGATTCGGGTGCGGAGCAGGTCAACACCGTTTACTCCGTCCTGTTCAAGTACACATTCTTTTATCTGTTTTTCGGTTTCTTCGTCGCACGAACGGTCAACTATTTTGTCTACTGCGTCCATAAAAATGTCGACGGAAGCCTTTGCGATGAACAGACATATAACAAGGCTTGCTATGGGTTCAAGTATCGGAAAACCCATTCTTGCCCCTGCAATTCCAATCAATGCACCGACTGAAGAAAGTGCATCGCTTCTGTGATGCCATGCATCCGCCGTCAATGCACCCGAATCAATTTTTTTTGCATGGTATATTGTATATCGGAACATAAGTTCTTTTGACACTATGGAAACGACAGCGGCGACAAGTGCGGAAAATCGGGGGATTTCAGGAGTATTTCCGCCGATAACGTTTTTCAGAGCGTCAGCACCTATAAACAAGCCCGTAATCATCAGTATGACCGCAAGCACTACCGAAGCTACACATTCCATTCTCTCATGACCGTAAGGGTGTTCCTTGTCTGATTCTTTCGCCGAAATCTTTACGCCGATTATTACTATTATACTGCTGAATACGTCGGAAGCCGAGTGTACCGAATCGCTTACCATTGCACCCGAATGTGCAACAATACCGACTGTCATCTTTAAAACGGACAAAACAATATTGCCGACAATACTCACCAAAGAAACTTTTACAGCGGTTTTTTCAAAGTTTTCCATAAAAAACTCCTTTTCAGTATTTGTAACGGAAAAAAATCAGTTCTGATTTTCAAGGACTGCGTTTACTATTCCCTGATAAAGATAAGATGATTCGCTGGCAAAATCAAGACCGTGATATTGTGGGTTTCTTAACTGCATGACGATTATGTAAGAACCGTTCTGACTGTAATTTAAGTAATCATATGAACTGCCTGCGGTATCGTTTCCGTTTTTAAGACAGCCCGTTATATAGAGGAAATCTCCCTCCCATGTTTCTGCCGTACCCGTTTTGGCATAGAAAGTGAAATTTCCGGACGTATAGATACCAAGTCCCGACGCAACCCCCAGCATACCGTCAAGAAGATTCTGCCTGTACTCTTCGGGAATTGTTGCGATTACTTCGTTTGCCTGTGAACCTCTTTCAATGACTTTTTTGGGATTGTTTGTATCGACTACGTTTTTCAGCACGAACGGTCTGACCATATCTCCGAAAACAGCTTCACGACCGAGGGCGGCAAGATATATAGGGCAGGTGAGTATATATGATTGACCGAACGCACTTCGTCTTAAATCGTCATTGCAGGTTATTGTTATATTGTTCTGAATGTCGCCAAAATCGCACCTGATGTCTGAAACGAAGTGGAAAATCCTGTCAAGGTCGTTCAGCACTTCGTCCGTTCCTATCTGGTCAAAAGCCTTTGCGAAAAATATGTTGCTTGAACTTGTAAAGGCGGAGTAAAGACTTCTTTCCATAGGATAATAGGCGTTTGTGTCATGGTCCCAGTTGACAATGGTTGCACCGTCGTCCGTCCATTCGCCCTCGTCCCACACCGAATATATACCGTGTTTGTCCGATATTACTTCCGACATTATCTTAAAGCAAGAGCCGGGTTCAAAGTTCTGAAAAGCCTTGTTTCCGTATTCTCCCCACGCCAGTTCTTCGTCATATTCAGTTTTGCTGACGGTTGACGGGTCGTAAGAGGGATAGGAAACCTGTGAGAGAATAGAGCCGTCTGTCCTCATTACCACAACAGACCCGATAATGTTCGCATTTTCCATATAATTATACACCGCATTCTGTACGTCTGAATCAATTGTCAGCTGTATTGACTTTCCGACTTCTTTTGATTCGTCGGACGGAGTACTTAATATTTCGTTGAATTTGCGGTCATAACCGTCGGACATTTCCGTTATGATATTGGCAAACGGCACGGCGTAATTGTCGGCAACTTTTCTTTTTTCCGAACCGTTCGCCCCCCTTTCTGTATACATAAGCAGATTTCCGTTTGCATCATATATATTGCCTTTCTTGATTTTTTTCGGCGGTGCTGTCGTCGTCTCCGTAGTAATTTCCTCCGTAGTTAATGCTGTGGATTCGGTGACGGCATTTTCAGTCTGTGTTTCGGAATTTTCGTCAACGGTGCTTTCGTTAACGGAAGAATCAATGCTTTGCTGAGGTGCGGAAGAACACGAAACAACCGCAGAAAGTACAGTCATCGACATAAAAAGCGATATTAATTTTTTATTGTCATAAATCATATGAAATACCTTTCTTATATTATTGTTATTCTGATAAAATTATACATCATATTCGCTTTTATGTCAATAAATTTCGTTATCCTGATAAAACATATGTAAAGGGGACTTTCAGAAAAAAGTCCCCGTTTGGCTGACTATCTTCTTCTTCCGCAGTTTGCGTCGAAAGCAGGGTTGCAGGCGTAGAAATTCTTTGAATTTAGATTATCCTGTGTTATGCGGAGTGCCTCACCGAAACGCTGATAGTGAACAATTTCACGCTGTCTCAGAAAACGAATCGGGTCACGGACATCGGGGTCGTCTGCCATACGCAGAATATTATCATAAGTTGTACGTGCTTTCTGTTCTGCCGCCATATCTTCGTGGAGGTCGGTAATAACATCGCCTTTGCACTGGAAATATGCGGCGGTGAATGGTGTTCCCGATGCCGCAACAGGATAAATGCCTGTTGTATGGTCAACGAAATAGGTGTCAAAACCGCTGTTTTTAATCTGGTCAATTGAAAGATTTCTCGTCAGCTGATATATAATTGCTGATATCATTTCAACGTGTGCGAGTTCTTCTGTGCCTATATCCGTTACTATTTTGCACCTCTGCTTTAAAGCAAAGAACGGTTGTTTTTATGTTCGGTTATTAAAAGGGCTTGAACCTGTGAAAAAATTGGCTGATTAAGGTATAGATTTTTTATATCTGTTGAGAACAGTGTTAATAGATTCACAGCCTGTAAATCTGTAGTTTGAGATGACTGCTTCAAGAGTACCGCTGTTTTTAAAGTTTATCATAAGTTTGTCGTTATTGAAGTCATCGCAGTACATATAAAATTTATCATTGTCATAAGATGCTTTGTAAAATTCATAAAGTACCCTGTCTATGAAGCGATTGTTTTTACTGTTATTGGCACGTGAGGCATTTATTCTGAGACAGAGTATGAAGTTGCCTTTAATCTTATGAAGAAGTTCGGCGAGTTCTTTGTGGAAACTCATATCAGGATATTCGTTTGAATAACAGTTTTTTGTAAGATAGTAAGGTGGGTCTATGATGAATAATACATTCGGGTTGTCCTTATAATGTTCAATTAAATCAAGCAGGTCATATCCTGTAACTACAGAGTTATATACGTAATTACAAAGTTTATTAACATTGTTGTATCTCTCTTTAAAACGCTTTAAATATTTGGATATAGACAGTTTTCTTTGAGATGCAGTGCAATACTCAAACAGAGTTATAGCTTCAGGCATACAGTTATTATTTTTGATTGCTTTAAGAACACTTTCTTTATCATTATATTTACTTTTACTCACGAGATTATATATCTGCTGACAGCCGTTTATTAAATCGTATGGGTCAGATTTGATTTTAGCAATTAGATTACGGCGGTCTTTGTCAAGTTCGTTCAGTATGTATGTCTTTACATTATTGTTGTAATACATAGGCAGAACTCCGCATGAACCAGCACAGACTTCTATAACAATTGTTTTATCATCGCATTTACTCATAGAGTTGTTAAACGTATTATTAAAACATTTGTCAGTTTTATTTCCAGGTACAGTAAAAGCCACTGGTTTGTAAGTTTTATCTGAAAAGTAGTTTTCCTCATGATACATAATGCAGTATTTCAGTACATTAGAAAGATTCTCTTTAGTTTGAAGAAGAAAAGCCATTTGTACTTTAAGTCCATTCAGTTTAGACATTTGCTGTTCTGTGATTCGTGCTTCAATTATCTTTGAGTTTGAAGATTTGTATTTGTCATTGAATTTCTGTATCAGAGACTTTATTTCATCTGCTGACAGATGAATGCTATAAGGAGCATATTCAATGCTTTTATAAAGAGTTTCTGCTGTTATTGTTTGAGAATTATTACCCTTTGGAAGTCTTAGCTTTATCTTTTCAGTTTTCTTGGCTATTATATCTCCTGTTATTTTCGGGCAGTCAGTCTTAGATGAATTAAGATATATTCTTTTATTAAGTTTGAGAACATCATCAACAGAATATCCTTTTACTGTGATGATTTCATACAGCTGTAGCATATTAT
>CAMWVV010000077.1 GCA_947177755.1 uncultured Ruminococcus sp.
ATTCACTATATTTTTCGATATTCTTAGTGTTCTGTTTTAAAATAGGATAGCTATACAACTTAGTAACAGCTTCGTACAACTTGGTAACAGCTTCGTACAACTTAGTAACAGCTTCGTACAACTTGGTAACAGCTTTATACAACTTGGTAACAGCCTAATATAATCCTAAAACAGCGGAAGATATTATAAAAAGTCATCATTTTGGAATCTGCATTTTTGAGTTATGACATACCCCGAAAAATAGCAGAATTTTACGGCTTATCTCGACGGTATTAAAAAACCTGAGATACCAATTTTAAGGCATCTCAGGCGAAATCTGAGCATTTTTTAAGTAAAATACCACTCAAATATCATTGTGACTACAGAACTAAAATACCCCCGAATTAACTGGCGGTTTTGATACCCCTGTATATCATCTACTTTTCTCGGAAATAAATGCAGTCCTCAACATAGTCCCTGTTCTCGCTGAAAACAGGGATTTCCATATCAAGTACCCACTTCATTCTCCGTGCTTCATTAGCCGTATCCTCGTTGATTACAAAAGGCTTTTTTATACAGCATACCCCTCTCTGTAAATTCAAAGGAAAGCTATTCCAGTTAACATTTTTCTCAGACAGAAGCATTTCTACCGCCCTATTGCAGTTTACACCCAGTAGCTGACTGTGACTGAAATATGCCTGAGCAGTCGCCTGAACAGAGTTACGGATTGCATCCTGCTGTCGCCATATCATATAGTTGTTTACTTCCTCTTTAGGAATACTGAACGCCCTGCTGTCAAAATTCGCCTTGTCAATACGCTCTCTGTATATACCGTCCGCATTTTCTACCGCTTTTCTGAAATACTTGTTAAATGCAGATGTCGCCAGACTTGCGGTAATACTGCAAATTTTAAGCAGTCCGTTACTGAACCAAGCATCTGTATCAAGTTTCTGATAATCGCACATTACAAGGGAAATCTCGTCCGACTGCGTATAGCCTATTACACAACCCTCAACATTCTCGCAAAGTTCTTTCATAGTCTGATACATAACATTCGTCAAAATATCGTCAAAAGGTCGGACAAATCCCCTTGTAAAGCTGTGGAAACCCTTGCCGTCAAGACGTATAATTACAGGCGTTCTGCGTGTAAGATAGTACCTTGTAATATTTTCGTACCCTTTCATTCGGTCGCCAGGACTGCTTTTATCCATAATATCAACTTCTCTTTCTTATAATTTCTTTTGCAAGTTCAATTGAAACCTCGCTTGAAAACTTACCGAAATTCTCAACCTGCTCCACCATTTCCGGAACTTCTTTCATGCAGTCCTTATATACCTCTAATGGCAGATTTTTGTAAACAGTCTTCATATCTTTCATTGAGAAGTCTTCGGGCAGAATACCCTCGTCAACAAGTTTGTGCAAAATTTTTTCTACTCTTGCAGAAGTCACTGCTGTTTTCACAAACTCCTTAATACGCAGTTTTTCGCTTATCTCCGCTATTTTTTCATTTGCCGGACGTTTTCTGACTTTTCTCTGTACTTCCTTGAAACGCTCGTGTACAATCTTCGTATATGCGACATCATCAGAAATGTCATTCTGTTTCTTGATAACAATACCCTCGCCAAGCTCTCCGCCCATTTCTGTCCTGCCTACGAGTTGCTTATAATCTTCCCAAGCGGTAAACTCGCCCTCATAGAAAACAGGTACATAATTCAATCCCAGCTTGTCAGCAAGACTTTTTACCTCGTTCTGCGGAAGCCAGCACTTATTTTCCGTATCGAAAACATCAAAGCAGTACATTGTATTATAACGCTCTTCGGGATACTTCACGGTATGCTTTACAAGCCACTCGCCGAACATACGCAGTCTGTCGCCAAGAACCGACTTTACAAGCTCCTTGTCAAGTTTCTGTATCCACTCATAGTAACCTCTCAGCGTATTTTCAGCAGAAAGCATCTGGTTACGGCTGAAACATTGCAGTGAATCAGTCTCGCTGTCGTACTGAAAACTGACGTTTGAACCATCAATTTTCTCCTGAATAATAATCCTGTCACCCTTGTGAAATCTGTCGCCTATTCCTCTGTTGAGAACCTCAATCTCCATATAGTGTTTATGCTTTAACATTGTTTTTTCCTCCTTTGAAATATTATAAAATACACCTGTTATTTTTTCGCTGAATTTTTCATAAATCTCTTGCAAAATATTGTAATATGCTGTATAATTAAGGTATATTTATTGGATTTGATTATATCATAAAAAATTATTTTTTACAAGGTAGAAAATTCCTGTAATTTTTTCCCTTGTATCTGAAAGGAAAATATTATATGGACAAAATAAAAAACAAACCTCTTTATGTTAATATTGATGAAGAAGAATGGAAATCTTCTTTTTCCAAAAATTTAAAAAATCTGGCATTAACAAATAATGTAAGTTATCTTAAACTGGCTTCTGCTATTGGTGTTGACATCAAAACATTAGATAACTATATGAAAGGCAAAAATATACCTAATGCGTTTACTTTGCTGAAAATAGCAAAATACTTTGATGTCAGCATCGACTTTCTTGTAACAGGTATAGAAGTAAATGCCAAATATTCGGCTGAAACTCTGCGTGAACTTACAAACCTGATTGCAAACTTTGATGTTAAACTCAACTATCCCGATAATATCAACAAGAATTATGAATCTGTCTCAATTACAGTAAGCGACCCTGTTCTCGCTCCCGTCATAACTGAACTTTGTATGACTCACGAAAAGGATTTCAAGGAACACGCTGAAAAAATAGCTTCTTCATACGGAAATATGAAAGTATTCGACCAGCATCTCGTGGACTACCAGACTTTCTGCAATATGATTGAGGACAGGTTTCTTTATGACGGACTTGAAGAAGAAATAGAAGCCTGTGGTATGATTGGAGAAATCTATGATGAAATTGAAGAACGCAAAGCAAAATGGGCTGCTATGAGCATTCCTGAACGTGAAGAATGGTGGAAAAACTGGCTCAAAGAACACGGTCGTATAAACTGACATCAAAAAAACTCGCTTCTGCCCTCGTTATGAGAGTGAAGCGAGTTGATTTTAAAATAAATAATCTGAACTTACCCAACCAGTATAATCGTTATATTGAACTTTTGTCCAATCCCCTTGTTGCTCCAGAACTGAAACTTCTGAACCGTCAGGTATAAGTGTAATTTTCTTATATTCTTTTCCTGCACCGTCTCTCAGATTCAGTCCGCCATTTGCCTTTACAGTCATAACCTGATTGTCTGTAACTGATGATACATCGGTGTCTTTTTCAGCATTCTCTTTAGTATCATTTTTTTCTTTATAAAATTTATCTGGTTCAAATTTATCATTTGAATTAAGTATGTTTATTATTTCGTCGTATGTACAATAAGTAACCTTAGTAAATTCAGCTGAACGTGAAGCATATGTTTCATTATACACCGATTCAGTAACTTCTGTATCATTGATTGTATAAATGTCCCCATCAGCTTTATGTGTAAGTAAAAAGGTATCTGTTTGATTTGTTGCTCCGTTTTCCATTTCATATATATAGTATCCCTCTTCTTCTAACCACCGCCAGCATACTCCAAATATACCACTTTTTTCAATATATCCGTCCATATTACATCTTAGTGTTAGATAGGTAAGTTCTACAGAAGAATCGTTATAATATGTATACACACCGCCTTGTCTTGAATCTATTGGGTCACCAATAACTAATTCCGGAATGTCATCATTATCAATATAAATGAGACTATACTCCATATCTGCTTTGGTATCCTTTTCTTCTATCTGATTTATATAGGCTTTCTGCCAGGTATATTCAATCTCGCTTATGTCATCAACATAAACAAGTTCGCTGAAATTTTCATAGTTGTTAAGGTAATATCTGTTAAATTCAGGCATAAGCCTTGTACCTGAACACAATTCTGAAATTTTTGCTTCTGCTTCTTCACCTTCAAAGTTTTCACTGTTTTCTGATGTATCGTTGTCCTGCCATATTGCATTTATATATGTTGAATCGTCTTGTTTCTGATTACAGGAAAGCCATTGTGAATCATCTTTGAAATTGTAGTAATGAACAGGAACATAAGCACTTCCGGTCTCAGCAACGGTTATTGTACCATTAGCGTAAATATTTAAAGTACCATTCCAATCCTTTTCATAAACAGTAAGGTCATTTCTGACTATGCTTACATTACAAACAAAATCATATTTATTATTACCTGTAATTATAAGTTCTTTATAACCATCTCTGTCTATATCAGCGACACAATACTTTATTTCAGTGTCATCTAAATCTATATATGTATTCCAGATTTCAGGATAATAGTACGGATAACGCATAATATCCTCATAAAGTGCAAGTTCGTCGGCGAACGGCTCTTTGAAAGGAGAATCATTTTCCAGAAGTTCTTCAATGTCGGAATCAAGAATCAGTTTTGCACCAATATATTCCATAGCACCACTTCTGCCAAACGGTTGGAGCTGTTCAATCTGAATAAGCCTTTTCATTTCTGACTGATTCTTTGAAACAAAATTATAGTGACTTTGATTATATGCGTCATCAATATCAAGACCAAATTCATTAAGCATAGCTGAAAATGCCTGCGGCTTTGATTCGTATGCACCGCCTTTAATCTGATAAGACGCATCAAAAGAATGTGAATCAGTAAACAGATTATATTTTTCTTTGTCGACAGTCATTTCATCAATACGTGCCTTTTCCTGCTCTGCCCTGTCCAGAGACTGTGAAACTTTATCATCAATGATACAGGCTGTATCTGATAATTCAATATTGCTGATACTCGGCGGAATCTTTCTTGCATAGGATATATTAAAAACCGCTTCATCAATTACAGCACCTACCGCCTCAGATTCAATTTTGTTATCCTTAATCGTGAATACACTGTATTTTGTATTGAATGATGAAAGTCCGCCTAAATAATCTGTCTCTTTAAGCAGTACTCCGAAATGCAGCTGTCCGTTATATTCGGATTGTACAATCTGAAGTTCCGACAAATCCGAATAATAAATTGTATTGCCTTTCTGTGACGGATAAAGGAAATCCATATCCAGCATATCAGTAAGATACCTGCTGTCTGAAACTACCGCCTTGCCGTCATCAATTTTCAGCAGGTCTATACGGATATCCTCGCCGTTTGTATTGTTTCTTTCAAAGGTAAATGTCACAAGTTCATTAATTTTGTCGCCGTCAAAGTCATATTTTACTGCTCCGGCAAGACCGTTCGGATTATCTCTTGCTGTACCTGCTTCAAGAATTTTAAAGTTATTGCTTATTGTACAGAGTTTTTGCTGTTTAATGTAGTCTGCATATGTATTGTCAAATACTGACAAAATATCAAATGATTTATCTGTATTTTTATCAGAAGTCTTTTTTGAATCACTGTTGCCAGTCGAAATGGCACTGTCTGATATATCGTCTTTTTCTGTACTATTGATACATCCACACAGTACCCCTGATATTGTCAATGCCAATACCCCAGCAAAAATTTTTTTATTCATATGTAATACCTCCATTATATCCTTGTCAACAACTCTTTTCTTTTTGCTTCAAACTCATCTTCTGTAATCATACCCATATCTTTAAGACGTTTTAATTCCTCAAAGCTATCCTGAGCAGTTTTCGGTATTACAATATTTTGGTTAATAATAGCGTCTTTTACCGAATCATTTCTACTATAATTATCTATAGCTATTCTTAAAGACTTTTGAAAATTTTGAATTTCGGTCTGTGAATAATTACTTGCTTTGAAAGCAATTTTTCCACCAGCATAAGAAATCTCAAATAACTTTAAAGCTAAAAAATTATATAGTACAAGCATAATTATTCCTGGTATACAAGGTAACACCTCAACAATTAATATGGCATCTAATCCATAGTACCAACCTCCGGAATTATCTGATATGATGATAAAAAGACCAATTAATAATCCTAAAATCAATAGTATAACAGCTGCTAATAGAAAAGAAAATATTTTGCTATCAGTAAATCCACTACCAGTAATATCTTTTAAATCTACTGTACTCTCTTCAGAGGTTTTGCGAAAATGGTTTCCCTCCTTATGATAGCACTTGCCTTTAAAATAAACTCTTTTGTCTGATACAGCACAAAAACCGTTATTCAAATCACCAGTCTTTAAAAAGTTATTTATAAAGTTTCCTCCCAATACTGCGATTTGTCTCTCGTTGGAATCAATAAACCATTTACTGAAATCATCACATTTTCTTACAATAGGAGAGGAGTTCAACTCAACAACTTCTCCACATTGAGGACAGAATCTTTCCTCACTTTTAATCTCTGTACCACATTTTTTACAAACCATAATTCAACCATCCCTTAATTATTTATCTGTTACTAAACTCCTGAACGTCTGCTGCTAACATTCAAGGCAACACAGCACAATCTTTGTGCTGTGTATTGCCTTGAATTGCAGACAATGTTTATTCAATCTCAGTCTTACTGATATATTCATAAATTGAGACAGACGAATCTCCACCAGTAGAAAGATATGCATAATACGACAATATACATGAAGCGTCAACTGCATCAATCAAACCGTCTTTGTTTACATCACCTTCCTTGAAAGGCGGAACAGGTTCATTTTTCGCTTCAACGTCAATAAAAGTATAGCCCATTTGTGTAGCGTGTTTTTCGGCGGTTGAACCTTTATATCCTGCGATTTCAATGTCCGGTGAAATTTCTGCATCTATCTGACATTCTTTATTAAGTATCATAATTTTTTTCAGCGAACTGCAATTATTAAACACTCCCTGCGGAATTACAGAAACGCTTTCGGGGAAAACGATGTATGTCAGATTTTTGCTTCCTGCAAAGGCGTTTTTGTCCACCTCTGTAACGGTTGAGGGTATGACATACTTTACAATGCCACAGTTTACAGGATATCTTATAAGCCTTTGCATTGACTTGTCAAAAAGTATGTTGTCGCTACTGCTGTACACGGGATTTTCTTCCGATACGTTGATTTTTTTAAGAGCGGTAGAATCAAGATTTATTGCACCTAATGCCTCAATACCTGCTCCTAACGTTATTCCGGAAAGAGAATCACAACCCTTGAAAGTTTTTTCGTTTATATTCTGAACAGAATCGGGTATGACGATACTTTCAAGTCCGGAACATTTTTCAAAAAATCCGACTTCTGCACCGTAATCCACTGAATTGCCACTTGCATTTGTAGCGGTTATTGAACTTTCACTTGAAAGCGTTTGCAGAGTAGCTATACTATTTGGGAGACTTATATTTGCAAGATTTGAACAGCCTGTAAAACAGCCTTCGCCCATAAAAGTTATCCTGTCGGGAAGATTAACCCTTGTGAGTTTTGAACAGCCAATAAACGCACCGTCGCCGATAGTTAAATCATCTCCGCTTGTGGGAATCGAAAGTGAGAGAAGCGAAGCACAACCCTTAAAGGCGTAATCGCCGATTGAGGTTACGGAAGCCGGTATTTCTATACTCTCAGCAACATAACAGGAATCAAATGCCTTTTCACTGATTGTTTTTACCGTATTGGGTATTTTTATTTTTTTAACTACGCTGTATTGTCTTAAACCAGCATAATATGAAAAAACCAAATCTTTTCCGTTTCCTATTACTGTTACGGGCTTCCCATTGATTTGTGACGGAAATTCAACCTCCGTCGGACAGTTGCCACTATACTTTAAATACTTAATCTGTACATAGTCATCAAACTCCTCAAACTCGATTTTGTCCTCTGGAATAACGGTAAGCTCCGCATTGGCAACTATGGCTGTCGGCTGTGTGAAGTAACTGCAACAGGGAACTCCGCCACCAATAAGTAGTACAGCAAGCACACCTGCAATAATCTTTTTGTTCATAAAATTAACCTCCTGAAATTTATGGGTATCTCTGAAACCTCCGATTTTGACAAAAACAAATTTTCAGAGATTACCTCAAATTTATATCTGACTGTTTCTCAGCAGAACTATTTATATTATAACTCAATATAGAAATAAAGTCAAGCATTTTTTGACATTATTTTGAAAAGTTTTTAATATTCTGACAGGATATGCACTGTTCTTCCTTATAAAGCTGTATCAGATACCCCGAATTTCTGCATATCCAGTCAGTAGGCGACACCTCACGGAATATCTTCAATGCACACTGCTGAAATACGGCTACTTTGCGTGAAATATTGGAATACTCTACGAAAACCTCTGTCATACCGTCCTCATTCTCTGAAACTCTGATTATAAAACCGTTCTCAACCTGAAAACAGAAATCAGAATATTTACGGAAATATATTAACTTGCAATTCTGATTATTACTCATAATATCAGCTCCTTTTCTGCCTATTATATCAATAATCTGCTGTTAATACAAGGGATTTTTTTACGGTAATTTTTTTTCCATAAAAAAACCGCCGTATCATCTGATACTGCGGTTTCGTATTACTCATATATCAAAGTTCACTGGTACGGTAAACAGAATACCCCTCATAATGATAGCTTGCATCAATACCTTTCATATAAATCTCACGTTCGTTTATCTTATTAGTCAGGGCATTTTTCAGCAGAAACTTTATCTCAATATCCTTAATCGGACTTCTTTCCATAGCAAGAAGATAGTCATCTTTGTCAACAAGACTCCAGTCTACCACCATATTCAGCTCTTTTTTAAGAATACAGTCAAGCCATATGCGTGTACTGCGACCGTTGCCCTCTCTGAATGGGTGAGCAATATTCATCTCGACATACTTCTCAACAATCTCGTCAAAAGTCGACTGTGGCATTTCTTCAATATGCTTTAATGCTATTTCAAGATACATAACAGGTGCAAAACGGAAACTGCCTTTTGCAATATTGACTGTCCTTATTTTTCCTGCAAATTCATATATATCATCAAAAAGAAACCTATGAATCTCAGCAAGTGCATTAAAACTACCAGCAGTCAGGTCATTCAGAATACCACTTTCAAACAGTTCTACCGCCTTGGTCTTGCTGATTTTTTCTTCTGTTCTGGCAAGTTCCGCCGAATCTGTGATATTCAGTTTATTTTCTAAAGCCATAGTATCTCCATTTCTACTTTCCATTTTAATAAAATAATCATGTTCTTGAACCTGATGCATATTCTCCCATATTAACATCAATAACTTCTCTGACAGGCTGTATCAACGAATCTTCATATTGTAGTTTCCATTGTACATCTGAAGTCATGACATCTCCGACAATGCCATCAATTGTATCGGCGGATTTAATAGGATTGTCATTTTCATAAATATAAGAAAGTAAATTATAAGCATGACTGACAACTGTATCAGGGGTCATACCATGAAAATGATATTGCAAATCTGGCATAAATAATGTACTCATGCCAATAGTATCAATCAACATATCGTCTGTACCCTGTATATTAAAAAATCTTACATTTACAGCATAATAAATAAAACGGCTTTCCTTTGGTACTGAACAATTAAGTATCGCATCTCTTGTAAACATTTTTTTAGATGTTTCAAATACAACAGCTTTACATGATGGATATAGCTCAACAAGTGCTTCTATGTAACCTACAAGCATTTCTGCTCTGTCTTTATAATACAATCCTGATGCCATAATATCTGTTGCAATAACCTGATATTCACAGTTTTCAAGAATTTCCGTACCGTCCGGACAATCCCAAAGCTGACTGGCAGATATTTCGTCCATAACAGGCTGTTCAATTTTAACACAGTCTGTAATCATAAGCTGAGGTGGAATATCCTTATTGTCTTTTTCAAAATGAATGGTATATTTTTTAGGTGCAAAACCTGCAACCTTTCCGTCATGACAAAAACAATCCGTTTCACCTAAATGTTTATTCATCACATTCTGCATATGCTGTTTATCAGGCATATCACAAATTTTGTCCATCAATAAATGCACTATAAAAACCATTCCCTGATGTTCGTCTTTATTGTTCAAGTCCTGCTGTAAAACTTTTTCCTTTTTCTTAAATTTATCAAATATGCCCATTTCTAAGTTTCTCCTTCTCAATTTTGCAACTATGCTTTTTGGTTTTCTCGGAGTAACTGATACCCACAAGAAGAATTTCACCAGAATAGTCTTGCAGACAGTCATAATAATTTTTCTGCTTTATCTGACTGACAGCAGAATCAGCAGTCTTATTGTACTTCAACTCTATAATGACAGCAGGATAACTACAGTTCTTTCTCGGAATGAAAACAAGGTCTGCAAAACCCTTTCCTGCTGGCATCTCTCTGTAAATACTATAAGAATGCCTTGCACAATAATAAGCAAGTGAAATGACACAGGACAAGGAATGTTCATCGTTATACTTTAGAATTGAGACATTATCCTGATGTGCCTGCTCTATCATTTCAGCAACCTTTTCCTCATCACAAGCAAGAGTAGCACGAAGTAACTCGTCTGACTGACGGATTAAAGTCATAACAGTCTCCCAGCCACCGTCCTCAATGGAATTTATAAACTCCTGATGAATCTCGCTGTTGGGAATCCAGACCTCTTTATTATAAAAATCGTAAGTAAGATACCCCAGATGTACAAGCAATGTTAATACATCATCTGCACTGTTGAATGTAGTCATATCATTCTGAAACTTTGAAAAATTAACCTTAATCTTCTCACCTGCTATCATTCTTGTGACTTTATCTTTCAAGCCGTCAAAGTCCATTTTGATATATACTTTCAGAGCCTCATATGTTTCTGTGGAAGTCCAGTAATTACTGAAATACCCACCTGTCATTGACATTACCACAGAACGTGGATTGTAAATAGATACCCCCATTAAATTATAACCGTCATACCACTTTTTAATCTCGTCAAGGGGCATATTATACTTCTCGCAAAGTGACTTAACTTCCTGTTCCGTAAATCCTGTAAACTCCGCATACT
Source organism: uncultured Ruminococcus sp. (assembly GCA_947177755.1). Lineage (GTDB taxonomy): Bacteria > Bacillota > Clostridia > Oscillospirales > Ruminococcaceae > Ruminococcus. The sequence continues at coordinate 10,896 of CAMWVV010000077.1, forward strand.
CTCTCAGGTCAATCATAGATATTTCTGTAAACATATTCAGGGCGGAATGTTCGCCATATTTCTTAATCGGAAGAATACCCGTCATATAGACAAGAGCAACAAAACTCTGGTCTTTAAGCAAATTTCTCAGAAAATCAAGGTACTTTGTCTGCGATGAAGTATCATTCTTATGAATCCTGAAAATACAGTCCCACTCATCTATGATGAAAACAAACGGAATTTCTGTCTCTTCAAAAATGGCTGAAATTACCTTTGTCAAAGTCTGTCGTTTCGGATAGCTGACATTCGGGAAATCTTTTTTAAGTTCATATATCAAATCTTCCTGAATAAATTCAATCATCTCATCCATATTCTTAGAATCAGTAAGAAATTCAACCATATTGATATGAATGACATTGTACTTATTTAAGTGTTTCTCGAATGAATCTACCCCTGCAATTTTCAGACTGCTGAACATCTCTTTTGAATCACAACCACGACTGTAATATGCTGTCAGCATTTCAGCAGTCATAGACTTACCGAAACGTCTTGGTCGGCTTACACAAACATATTTTTGTTTTGTCCTCAAAATATCATTTGTACACTTGATAATCATACTCTTATCCACATAAATCTTGGAGTTCAAAGCCTCTTTAAACGCTATATTTTTAGGATTAAGATAAATACCCATATTCTTACC
>CAMWVV010000078.1 GCA_947177755.1 uncultured Ruminococcus sp.
TTCTACACCCTAGAGTTCGTCGGCAGCGTCAGATGTGTAAGAGACAGTATCAGGATAAACACAACCGTACCAATACAGAAATCCATAAGGTTCTTCATTATGATATTGCCAGCGTTCTTGGCTCGTGTGAAACCGGTTTCCACCATTGCAAATCCTGCCTGCATGAAAAATACAAGAGAAACCGCTAAAAGAAACCAGACACCGAAAACATTATCGTGTACCTGTTCAAGAATTGTTTCAACCGAATCAACCATAAAAAATACCTCCGTTTTTTACTTGACCAGCAAAATTACAAAAGGGTGTACGATACCCCGAAAGCTCAGGACATCATACACCCCGTTGTGTATGGAATTTAAGTACTTAAAAAAACATAGGGCTACAGACTTAATGTCCGCAGCCCCTTTGCTGTTCACAATGACAGTATATACCCAAATCTGCATTTTGTCAAGAGGAATTTTCAAGTTTCAGCAAAACAGACATTTTTTTATCTGTTTGTATATACTTACAGTCTACATTTCACAAAACTTTCATTTTTATAAAAAACTCTCTTGACATTTTCCGCTGTGCGTGTTAATATGTTTTAAGGACAAGGACGTTCATTACAGGTTAATTATGCCTGTATGGACGTTCTTTTTTTATTTTAGGGTACGGTTCAACGGCGAAACGTATCGGAAAGGCGTGAAATATTATGGATAATTTCAGAACAGAATCCCCGTTCTCTCAACAGGGACTTTACCGCCCGCAGTTTGAACACGACAACTGCGGTATCGGTGCGGTTGTAAATATCAAAGGCGAAAAATCAAGGACAGTAGTTGAAAACGCCCTTAAAATAGTCGAAAAGCTTGAACACCGTGCAGGTAAGGACGCAGAGGGAAAAACAGGCGACGGCGTAGGCATACTTGTACAGATGCCGTATTCTTTCTTTAAAAAGGAAACCGCAAAGCTTGGTTTTGATATAGGTGCTGAAGGCGATTTTGGTGTGGGAATGTTTTTCTTTCCGCAGAACGAACTTAAACGCAATCAGGCAAAGAAAATGTTTGAGATTATCATTCAGAGAAACGGCATGGAGTTTCTCGGCTGGAGGGAAGTACCGTCCGCCCCGTCGGTTCTCGGACAGAAAGCCCTTGACAGTATGCCGTATATAATGCAGGGATTTGTGAAACGTCCCGAAAACTGCCCCAAGGGTCTTGATTTCGACAGAAAGCTTTTTGTTGCAAGACGTATCTTTGAACAATCAAACGAAAATACATATGTCGTATCACTTTCGGGCAGAACAATAGTATATAAGGGTATGTTCCTTGTCGACGAACTCCGCAAATTCTACTGCGACTTACAAAGCGAAGAATTTGAATCGGCAATTGCAATGGTTCATTCACGTTTTTCGACAAACACAAATCCAAGCTGGCAGAAAGCCCACCCCAACCGTTTTATAGTCCACAACGGCGAAATAAACACTATCACAGGCAATGCCGACAAAATGCTTGCCCGTGAGGAAACAATGTCGTGTGAGGCACTTAAAAACGATATGCACAAGATTTTGCCTGCCATAAATATAGAGGGTTCAGACTCCGCAAGGCTTGACAATGCACTTGAATTTATGGTTATGTCGGGTATGCCGTTACCGCTTGCCGTCATGATTACAATTCCTGAACCGTGGAAAAATAACCGTACCATTTCCAAAGAAAAATACGATTTCTACCAGTATTACGCAACAATGATGGAACCGTGGGACGGTCCTGCCTCTATTCTTTTCTCGGACGGCGAAGTTATGGGTGCGGTTCTTGACAGAAACGGTCTGCGTCCGTCAAGATACGTAATCACAAACGACGGTTTTCTTATTCTCTCCTCGGAAACAGGCTGTATTGACATTCCGCCCGAAAAAATCATAAAGAAAGACCGTCTCCGCCCCGGAAAGATGCTTCTTGCCGATACAAAGCAGGGCAGGCTTATAGACGACAACGAGATAAAGAGTTTCTATGCTTCACGTAAACCGTACGGCGAATGGCTTGACGCAAATCTTGTACATCTCTATAATCTGCATATTCCTAACAGAAATGTCCGCACATATACCCACGACGAACTCGTTAAACTCCAGAAAGCTTTCGGATATTCCTACGAAAATATAAGAACAAGCATTCTGCCAATGGCTGAAAACGGTTCAGAGCCTATTGCCTCAATGGGTTCGGACGTTCCTCTTCCGCCCCTTGACAACGAAAATATTCCGCTGTTCAACTATTTCAGACAGCTTTTCGCACAGGTTACTAATCCGCCTTTCGATGCTATCCGTGAAGAAATTGTAACCGATACAAGCGTTTACATAGGTGAGGACGGAAATATTCTTGAGGAAAAACCAGAAAACTGTCATGTCCTCAAAATAGAAAATCCTATCCTTACAAGTACCGATATGCTGAAAATAAAGAGCATGAAAGTAAAGGGGCTGAAAACTGCGGTCATTCCGATTACTTACTATATTGGCACTCCTCTGGAGCGTGCCATTGAACGTCTTTTCATAGATGCGGACAAGGCTTACCGTGACGGTGCGAATATCCTTATTCTTTCTGACCGTGACGTTGACGAATATCACGCACCGATTCCGTCACTTTTAGCAGTATCGGCACTCCAGCAGCATCTTGTTTCAACCAAAAAGCGTACTGCCGTTGCAATGATTCTTGAAAGTGCAGAACCAAGGGAAGTACATCATTTCGCCACACTTCTCGGCTATGGTGCTTGTGCCGTCAACCCTTATCTTGCACAGGAAACTATCCGTGACCTTATTAATACAGGTATGCTTGACAAGGACTTCTATGCGGCAGAAACTGACTACAACAACGCAGTACTTCATGGTATTGTAAAAATCGCCTCAAAAATGGGCATATCAACCATACAGTCCTATCAGGGTTCAAAACTTTTCGAGGCTGTCGGCATTTCCCACGAAGTAACGGAAAAATATTTCAAGGGAACTGTAAGCCGTATAGGCGGTATAACTCTCGACGATATAAGCCGTCAGACCGAATCACGCCACAATTCCGCATTCGACCCCCTCGGTCTTTCCGTAAACGGTACGTTAAGCAGTGCGGGAAGTCACAAGCTCAGAAGCGGAAAAAGCAGTCACCTCTATACTCCCGAAACTATCCACTTATTACAGGAAGCTTCACGCACAGGCGATTACAACACATATAAGGAATATTCGGATTGTCTGAACCGTGAAGACAATAATCTTACACTCAGAAGTCTGCTTGACTTTAAATTTGACGAAAACGGCGGTATTCCGATTGATGAGGTGGAAAGCGTTGAGAGTATTTGCAGACGTTTTAAAACAGGTGCTATGTCTTACGGCTCTATTTCACAGGAGGCACACGAATGTATGGCAATTGCCATGAACCGTATCGGCGGAAAATCCAACTCGGGCGAGGGCGGTGAAAGTCCCGAACGTCTGAAATCCGACAGATGTTCTGCTATAAAACAGGTAGCTTCGGGACGATTCGGTGTAACAAGTGAATATCTTGTATCGGCAAAGGAAATACAGATTAAAATGGCACAGGGTGCAAAACCGGGAGAGGGCGGACATCTGCCGTCGGGAAAGGTTTATCCGTGGATTGCCAAAACACGTCATTCAACCGCAGGCGTGGGACTTATTTCACCACCTCCGCACCACGATATTTACTCTATCGAAGATTTGGCACAGCTTATATATGACCTTAAAAATGCCAATGAAAACGCACGTATTTCCGTTAAGCTCGTTTCAGAGGCAGGTGTGGGAACAGTTGCGGCAGGTGTTGCAAAGGCAGGAGCTCAGGTTATACTTATTTCAGGATACGACGGCGGAACAGGTGCAGCTCCTAAAAGTTCAATCTACAATGCAGGACTTCCGTGGGAATTAGGTCTTGCCGAAGCTCATCAGACACTTATCATGAACGGTCTGCGTTCAAGGGTAGTTATAGAAACGGACGGCAAACTTATGACAGGTCGTGACGTTCTTGTTGCCGCCCTGCTCGGTGCGGAAGAATTTGGATTTGCAACCGCTCCGCTTGTAACTATGGGCTGTGTGATGATGAGGGTCTGCAACCTTGATACCTGCCCCATGGGTATAGCCACACAGAATCCCGAACTAAGAAAGCGTTTTCAGGGCAAACCCGAGTATATCATTAATTTCATGCACTTTGTCGCACAGGAACTCCGTGAATATATGGCTAAACTCGGCATACGTACTGTTGACGAACTCGTAGGACGTACTGACCTGCTTTACAAGAAAAACATTCCCGACAGTGATAAAATAGATTTTTCGGAAATACTTTTCAACGTTCAGACAGAAGAAAAACAGTCTTTCAAACCTGAAGATATATATGATTTCAGACTTAATGAAACGGTTGACAAAAAAGTCATCATGAAAAAACTTGGTTCTGCACTCAGAACAAAAACAAAGAAAACAATTGACATAAATGTTATAAATACAGACCGTGCTTTAGGTACGCTTTTCGGTGCGGAAATAACACGCCGTTACGGTGACAATGTGCTTGAAGACGATACTTTCACCGTAAAATGTCACGGAAGCGGCGGACAGAGTTTCGGTGCATTCATTCCAAAGGGTCTTACACTCGAACTTTACGGCGACAGCAACGACTATTTCGGAAAAGGTCTCTCGGGCGGAAAACTTGTTCTTTGTCCTCCCGAAAAGTCAGGATTCAGAGCCGAGGAAAATATTATTGCAGGCAACGTTGCACTTTACGGTGCTACCTCGGGCAAAGCCTTTATAAACGGTATCGCAGGAGAACGTTTCTGCGTAAGAAACTCAGGTGCGGTTGCGGTCTGTGAGGGTGTAGGCGACCACGGCTGTGAATACATGACGGGCGGACGTGCGGTAATTCTCGGAAAAACAGGTAAAAATTTCGCCGCTGGTATGTCGGGCGGTATCGCCTATGTTCTCGATGAGGACAGGGACTTATACATGAAACTCAACAAATCGCTTGTTTCCCTTGAAACCGTTACGGAAAAATATGATATTCTTGAACTTAAAGAAATAATCGAGGAACACGCCGCCGCAACAGGTTCGGAAAAGGCAAAACGCATACTTGAAAATTTCAGTGCATACCTACCGAGTTTCAAGAAGATTATTCCCCACGATTACGCTGAAATCAAAAGTGCTGTCGTTACCCTTGAGGAAAAGGGAATGAGCAGTGAACAGGCTGAAATTGAAGCGTTCTATCTTATCACCAAGGAGGCATGAGTTATGGGAAAACCTACAGGATTTCTTGAGTATAACAGGGTGGACAGCAATGCTGTTCCCCCTGCCGAAAGAATAAACAACTATAACGAATTTCATACTCCGCTGAACGAGGAACAGCGACGTATGCAGGCGGCAAGATGTATGGACTGCGGAGTCCCTTTCTGCCAGAACGGCAAAATGCTTAAAGGTATGGTTTCGGGCTGTCCGCTGAATAATTTAGTACCCGAATGGAATGACTTGCTTTATCATGACCAGAAAGAGCAGGCTCTTGAACGTCTGCTTATGACAAACAATTTCCCCGAATTTACTTCACGTGTATGTCCCGCACTCTGTGAAAAAGCCTGTACCTGTGGACTAAACGGCGAACCTATTTCGGTAAAGGAAAACGAAAACGCCATTATTGAAAACGGTTTTGCAGACGGTCTTATAGTTCCGCAGATTCCGAAAATCAGAAGCGGTAAGAAAATTGCCGTAATCGGTTCAGGTCCGTCGGGACTTGCAGCCGCTGACACACTCAACAAAAGAGGTCATTATGTGACAGTATTTGAACGCTCGGACAGAATAGGCGGTCTGCTGATGTACGGAATACCAAACATGAAACTTGAAAAGAATATAATTGAACGCCGTGCGGAACTCATGAAAGCCGAAGGTGTACAGTTTGTCACAAATGCAGATGTCGGAAACAATACGTCTGCTGACGATATAACAGACAGTTTTGACGCTGTTGTCCTTGCCTGCGGTTCTTCAAATCCCCGTAATATTCAGGCGGACGGTCGTGATGCGGATGGCATTTATTTTGCGGTTGACTTTCTGAAAGCAACAACCAAAAGTTTACTCGACAGCGGTCTTGACGACGGAAATTATATATCTGCAAAAGACAAAAACGTTGTTATCATAGGCGGAGGCGATACCGGAAACGACTGTGTGGGTACTTCCGTAAGACACGGCTGTAAATCAGTTGTACAGCTTGAAATGATGCCAAAACTTCCCGACGAGCGTGCTGAAAACAATCCGTGGCCCGAATATCCGAGAGTATGCAAGACCGATTACGGTCAGGAAGAAGCAATTGCCGTTTTCGGACACGACCCGAGAGTTTACGAAACTACCGTAAAAGAGTTCATAAAGGACGAAAACAACAGGCTTTCAGCTATAAAAACCGTAAAACTAAAGTCTGTTACAGACCCCGAAACCAAAAGACGTTATATGCAGGAAATTGAAGGAAGTGAGCAGATTATTCCGTGTGAATTATGTCTGATAGCCGCAGGATTCTTAGGTTGTCAGAACTACGTTGCGGAGGCTTTCGGCGTTGAACTGAACGAACGCACAAACGTTAAAACGGAAACAGGAAAATTTGCCACAAACGTTGAAAAGGTATTCACTGCGGGTGATATGCACATAGGACAGTCACTTGTTGTACGTGCAATCCGTGAAGGACGTGATGCAGCTGCGGAAGTGGACAATTACCTTATGGGATATACAAACCTTAAATAACGGAGGATTTCTTTCATGATTTATTCTGAAAATGAAATTTTGCAGTATGTAGAAGAAAACGATGTTAAATTCGTAAAACTGACTTTTTGCGACATAAACGGAAAACTTAAAAATATATCTGTCCTTTCTTCTGAACTTGCGTCGGTTTTTGAACACGGTGCAAGAATCACGGCAAAGAAAATACATGGTTTTTCAGGTGCGGACGGAAAAGATTTGTTTCTTTTCCCCGACCCCCAGACAATGACCGTTCTGCCGTGGAGACCACAGCAGGGACGTGTTATAAGAATGTTCTGCTATATAAAATACGCAGACGGTACGCATTTTGAGGGCGACGGAAGATATTTTCTTAAAAAAGCCATGAAAACCGCCGTTTCAAAAGGTTACTGCTTCCGCTTCGGTACTTCATGCGAATTTTGTCTTTTCCGTACCGACGAAAACGGTCTGCCGACAAAAGTTCCGCACGACTATGCAGGTTACTGCGATATTGCCCCCGACGACAAAGGTGAAAATATACGCCGTGATGTATGCATTACCCTTGAACAGATGGGCATACACCCTGTTTCTTCACGCCACGAAAGCGGAAACGGTCAGCATGAAATAGATTTTAACGCTGCATCTGCCCTCAAGTCAGCCGACACATTTTTAAGTTTCAAGTCTGCTGTAAAATCAGTGGCACATCAGCACGGTATACACGCCAGCTTCATGCCCAAACCCGTAAGAAACGACTGCGGAAACGGTATGCACATAAGTTTCAGTATTTTCAGAGACAGCTATGAATTAAACAACGGAACAACAGAAAGTATTTCGTCAGTGCTGAACAGTGCGGCGGCAGGAATAATGAGATATATACGTGAATTTACTGTTTTTACAAACTCTACCGTAAACTCATACAGCCGTTTGGGAGAGTTCTCCGCCCCACGTAATATATTGTGGTCAAGAGACGAAAACAACCAGCTTATAAGAATTGACAGCAGTGAATCCCCTGTTGTTCTGAGAGCGCCCGACTGTGCTTGTAATCCCTATTACGTTTTCGGACTGATGATTTACGCTTCTCTTGAGGGAATAGAAAATAATCTTGTACTGCCCGAAGAAAACACCTGCAACGGCGAAAAACTGCCATCGGATATTTCGGAGGCGGCGGAACTTGCGGAAACATCGGAGTTTCTGAAAAAATATATTCCCGAAAAGGTTCTTGTACCCGTACTTTCCGAACGCCGTAACGAATGGAAAGAATATTCTTCCGCATATGACAAGGAAGCTTTCGAGGATAACAAATACTTCTACAGTCTTTAACGGAGGTCAACTTTGGAAAACGTTCTTATAATTTCAAGCAATAAAAATGCCTGTGAAGTTATTTCCCAGTTTATGAAGGAATCATTTCACTGCAATGTAAGGTCGGCGGAAACGGCATATCAGGCAAAGAACATTTTCGATTCAAATGCACCCTGCGAGCTGGCACTGATATATGCTCCCCTTTCGGATTCTTCGGGAACAGAACTGGCAGAATACATTATAGAAAATACCGCCGCAAACTGCATATTTATCACTAAAGCGGAAAATGTCGAAAAACTGAGGGAACGTGTGGAAAAAATAGGCATTATAATCATAGGCAGACCGTTCAATAAAAGTACACTCTATCAGCTCGCAAAAACAATAGATATTGCTATGCACCGTTCATGGAAACTTTATGAGGAAACCGTGAGGCTTGAACGGAAAATAGACGAAATCCGAATGATTGACAAAGCTAAATTCATGCTTATGCAGTACAGGAAAATGACGGAAGAAGAAGCCCATGTTTATCTTGAACAGTATGCAATGAACAACCGCAGAAAAAAAGTAATAGCGGCGTCGGAGATAATTGATAAAATAAACGAACAGTATTTGTAAAGGCGGTAATATTTATGTTTGACGAAATGCACGAGGAATGCGGAGTTTTCGGAATATACGAAAAAAATACGGCAGATGTCGCATCGTCCGTATATTTCGGACTGTACGCACTCCAGCACAGAGGACAGGAAAGCTGTGGAATTGCGGTATGTGACGACGGTGTTATAAATCACAAAAAGGCTGACGGTCTTGTATCGGAAGTTTTCAGCCGTGAGGAACTTGACAGACTCGGTAAAGGCAATATGGCGGTCGGTCACGTGAGATATTCGACTTTCGGCGGAAAAAACCACAACAACATACAACCGCTTGTTATACGGCATATCAAGGGAAATCTTGCACTTGTCCACAACGGAAATCTTATAAATGCCGCTGAACTGCGAAAGTCATTTGAACTGTCGGGAGCTATATTCCACGGAACTTCTGACACCGAGGCAATCGCATATTCAATAGTAAAGGAACGTCTTTCGTGCAGTTCCACAGAAGAAGCGGTAGAGCGTGCAATGCCGTATATAAAAGGAGCTTACTCGTGCATACTTATGACCGCCACAAAACTTATAGCGTTCCGTGACCCCGACGGTTTCAGACCGCTGTGCATAGGTATTACTCCCGACGGTGCATATGTTGTTTCGTCTGAATCGTGCGGACTTGATACGGTAGGAGCAAAATTCCTGCGTGATGTCAAAGCAGGAGAAATAATAGTAATCAGTGACGGAAAACTCCGCTCAATTACCACACACTGCAACAAAAAAGAAAATATATGCATATTTGAGTATATATACTTTGCACGTCCCGATTCTGTCATTGAGGGAACTTCCGTTCACCATGCAAGAATAAGGGCAGGAGAAATATTATCGGAAAGCAGTCCCGTTGATGCCGATATAGTAATAGGTGTTCCCGATTCGGGACTTGATGCCGCTTTGGGTTACTCACGTGCGAGCGGAATACCCTACGGAACAGGTTTTATAAAAAACAAGTATATCGGAAGAAGTTTTATTCAGCCGTCACAAAATCAGCGTGAAAGTGCGGTAAAAATAAAGCTTAATGTAATAAACGAAACTGTTCGGGGAAAGCGTATCATTATGATTGACGATTCAATTGTGCGTGGAACTACCTGTGCAAGAATTGTACGGCTTCTGCGTGAAGCAGGTGCGAAAGAAGTTCACGTAAGAATTTCGTCACCGCCCTTTGTCCACTCGTGCTATTTCGGAACGGACATAGATTCCGAAGAAAATCTTATTGCCTGCAAATACGACAATATCAGTGAAATTGCCGAATTTATCGGTGCTGACTCCCTCGCATACCTGCCTGCCGAATCTCTCGGACGGCTTATAAACAGTGACGGCGGTTTCTGCAACGGCTGTTTTACGGGAAATTATCCGCTTGACATTTCGAGTGCAAGCAGTAAAAATAAATTTGACGAAAAAATACATAAGTAAAAAAAGAGAGGAATATTATTATGTGTACAATTATGGGTTACTGCGGACAGTACGGCGGTATGGAAAAAGTTACAAAAGGTCTTGAAGCTACAGTTTCAAGAGGTCCTGACGACTGCCGTATTATCGACCTTAAAGACGGCGTTTTAGGTTTTCAGCGACTTTCAATTATGGGTCTTACTCCTGAAGGTATGCAGCCTTTTGAACTTGACGGAAATTATGCTGTCTGCAACGGCGAAATTTACGGTTTTCTGCCGATAAGAGAAAAACTTATACAAAAAGGCTATTCGTTCAAGAGTGACAGTGACTGTGAAATCCTGCTCCCCTTGTATAAGGAAATGGGCGTTGATATGTTTTCCATGCTTGATGCTGAATTTGCGTGCGTAATTTACGACAGCGAAAAACATGAGTTTATTGCAGCACGTGACCCAATCGGAATACGTCCGCTTTACTACGGCTATGACGAAAACAACAGTATTGTCTTTGCAAGCGAACCGAAAAACCTTGTTGATACAGTCAAAAAAATAATGCCTTTCCCGACAGGTCACTACTATAAAAACGGTGAATTTGTATGCTACTGCGATATTACAGAAGTAAAGGAAGTAATTCACGACGACCTTGAAACAGTATGCAGAAATATTCACGACAAACTTATTGCAGGTATTGAAAAAAGACTTTCCGCAGATGCAAAAGTAGGTTTTCTGCTTTCAGGCGGACTTGATTCGTCACTTGTATGTGCAGTTGCACAGCAGAAAAGCAGTAAGCCTATAAAAACGTTCGCAATCGGTATGAATACGGACGCTATTGACCTGCGATACGCTAAACAGGTTGCCGACTACATAGGCAGTGACCACACGGAAGTTATCATCACTAAAGACGATGTTTTAAATGCTCTTGACACCGTTATTAAAATACTCGCCACTTATGATATAACCACAATTCGTGCAAGTATGGGAATGTACCTGCTCTGTAAGGCTATCCACGAACAGACTGATATCCGTGTACTTCTCACGGGTGAAATTTCAGATGAGCTTTTCGGCTACAAATACACTGACTTTGCACCGTCGGCAGAAGAATTTCAGAAAGAATCCGTCAAGAGAGTAAAAGAATTAAATATGTATGATGTACTCCGTGCAGACAGATGTATTTCAGTTAACTCGCTGGAAGCAAGAGTGCCTTTCGGTGACCTTGATTTTGTAAAGTATGTAATGGCAGTTGACCCCGAAATGAAACTTAACAAGTACAACAAGGGAAAATATCTGCTCCGTCACGCTTTTGAGGGAGATTATTTACCGCATGATATTCTTTACCGTGAAAAAGCCGCATTCTCCGATGCTGTGGGACATTCTATGGTTGACTATCTCAAGGAGTACGCAGAAAATTTCTACACAGACAAGGAATTTGCCGAAAAATCACAAAAATATTCCCACGCAAAACCCTTTACAAAAGAATCATTACTATATCGTGAGATTTTTGAAAAATATTATCCTGAACAGAGTGAAATGGTCGTTGATTTCTGGATGCCTAACAAG
>CAMWVV010000079.1 GCA_947177755.1 uncultured Ruminococcus sp.
GTTTTTCAGATTGTTTTAGTACGGTCGAAGTGACAAAATCATCAAAAACACTCATTCAAAATTAATGAAATTTTGAAAATTGATTTGCGTGCATAGCACTTTTGACTGAAAATCATAAGTGCCATGGTGAAAACTTCTTTATGTGCATTCGCCTTTTGATTCCGCCTTTTTTATTATTCTTCTTCTTCAAAAAATGTACTTCTGTATTCTGCAACACGGGCTCTGTCACCATAACAGTCGATTTCAATAACTTCACGTTTAAGCATATACTTTATTGATGCAAACAGCAGTGTGAAAGCAATTGCATTAGTGAATATACTGAAATATATTCTTATTCCTATTACGTTTCCCATCATTCCGCCGAGAATTATTCCGATACATATTATAGTGACTATTTCATAAGGCTTTTTGTCGGGGTCAAGTGTCAGGAATGAAAAACATACTGCTGCGGAAAATACTGCGTGAATTATAGCTAAAATCATGGAATAGGGTTTATAGAAATCAATACGGTATGAATTTAATTCAAGCGTCATCATTACGGCTTCTGTGATGATATATGCTGTAAATCCGATTTTCAGCCAGTTTCTCATACGTGCCGTTTTACATATCAGTATATCAGATACAATAAGTGAGGCAAAACCCGAAAATTCAAATACATACGCCGTGATTTCCAGAATTTTTACAAATGTGCTGTCGGGTTTGTAGACGATATAATATATATAACATACTGCGCTGAATATTATAAACATAATATTTCCGACAAGTCCGAGATTAAGCCCGTAACGGAGCTTTTTGTGCATATCCTCCATCAGTTCAGAGCCTTTAACGCTCTCTGTCCGATGTCTTTTCTGTAGTGTGCATTTTCAAAGCTGATTCTTGAAACACCGTCGTATGCATTGTCAAGGGCTTCCTGTAAATTCTGTCCCTTAGCGGTAACACCGATTACACGACCGCCATTTGTAAGGAATTTGCCGTCATCTGAAAGCTTTGTGCCTGCATGGTAAACAAAACAGCCTTCAACCTGTCCTTTTTCGTCGAAACCGTTCATTTCTATGCCCTTCGGATAGCTTTCTGGATATCCGCCGCTTGCCATTACAACGCACGCACAGCTTCCGTCATGCCACTTTATGTCAAGCTTGTCAAGTTCATGATTGTAAATTGCTTCAAAGATTTCATAAAGGTCAGCGTCGAGCATGGGAAGTACAACCTGTGTTTCAGGGTCGCCGAAACGGCAGTTATATTCAATGACCTTTGCACCCTTTGGTGTAAGCATAAGTCCGAAATACAAACAGCCATCAAAAGTCCTGCCCTCTGCGTTCATGGCGTTCATTGTAGGAATGAAAATTTTTTCCATGCACTCTTTTGCGACTTCTTCCGTATAGTAGGGGTTAGGGGAGAGCGTACCCATACCGCCAGTATTAAGTCCTAAATCGCCGTCTAATGCACGCTTGTGGTCCATAGATGAAATCATAGGCACAATTGTCTTGCCGTCCGTAAATGAAAGCACAGACACTTCAGGACCTGTAAGAAATTCTTCAATTACAATTCTTGCGGAACTCTTACCGAATTTAAGCCCGTCAATCATATCGTGGACAGCCTGCACAGCTTCTTCTTCATTCTGTGCAATTATAACACCTTTTCCGAGTGCGAGACCGTCAGCCTTGATAACTGCGGGGTAGGTGTTCTGTTCTTTGAGGTACGCAATAGCCTTGTCACTTTCAGTGAACACTTCATAGAAAGCTGTTGGGATATTGTACTTCTTCATGAGTTCTTTAGAAAATACTTTAGAACCCTCAATTATTGCGGCGTTTGCCTTTGGACCGAAAGTCATGAAACCTTCAGCCTGTAAAGCGTCAACCATGCCCATGACAAGCGGGTCGTCGGGTGCGACTACTACCATATCAGGCTTTATTTCCTTTGCAAGTGCAACAACGCCGTCAATGTCTGTTGCGGAAACGTTGAAACATTCAGCGTACTTTGAAATACCTGCATTTCCAGGTGTACAGTAAAGCTTGTCAATGTGTTTGCTTTCGGCGAGTTTCATGATAATGGCGTGTTCACGTCCACCACCGCCGACTACTAAAACATTTTTCATTTTAATTTCTCCTTATATATTAGTCTAAAAAAGATAGGTCATTGATTTCACCGATTTTCTCTAAAAGATATTTTGCCATTTCCTCATTTAACTGAAATAAATAACCTTGATTTACTCTACCATTTTTATTAAATGGAGAATGTTTTAATGTTCTGTTTAACTTTAAAATATCATCTATATATGCACTATCTTTTATGCACATAGGTGTATTTAAAGTATGGTATTCACTATTTAGCCTTCTACCATCTTTTTCCCATTCATCAGAAAAATCATGCATTTCATCTGGCAAACTACAATTGTAACATTTATCTTTAGCGATACTAATACTGCAAATTTTGCCATTGGAATAATGAAATATTATATCACCTTTCATTACATTTAACATGGTCTCCCAGTGAAATTCTTTACGATTGCGCTTATTAAAAATCGGCGCCCAAAGAAATTCAAATTTAGACTCTATATCATAAGTTTTATTTTGGTTCACCCAAAAATACTTCAAAAATATCACTCCTTGTCATATTTTAATATCATTTTATTATTCAGAAGTACGAAGTTAAGAAACTCCGCACTTTCTGAATATAGTTTTTATTAGTGGTGAAAAAGCCTGATTCCCGTGAACGCCATAGCGATATTGTATTTGTTGCAGGTTTCAATAACATTGTCGTCACGGATAGAGCCACCAGGTTCAGCGATATACTCAACGCCTGACTTCTTCGCACGCTCGATATTGTCGCCGAACGGGAAAAATGCGTCCGAGCCGAGGCAAACGCCTGTATTCTTTGCAAGCCATGCCTTCTTTTCCTCAACAGTGAAAACTTCGGGTTTTGTCTTGAAAATCTTCTGCCACTCGCCGTCACGGAGAACGTCTTCGTATTCGTCGCCTATATAAACGTCAATAGCGTTGTCACGGTCTGCACGGCGGATACCATCAACAAAGTCAAGTCCCATAACTTTCGGGGACTGTCTCAGCCACCAGTTATCAGCTTTCTGTCCTGCAAGACGTGTGCAGTGTATTCTTGACTGTTGTCCTGCACCAATGCCGATAGCCTGTCCGTCCTTTACATAGCAAACGGAGTTGGACTGTGTATATTTGAGAGTGATAAGCGAAATCATAAGGTCATCAAGCTTGTCAGCAGGAATTTCCTTGTTTTCTGTAACAACGTTTGCGAGCAGTTCTCTGTTAATGTCAAGCTCGTTTCTGCCCTGTTCAAAGGAGACACCATAAACCTGTTTTGTCTCAATCGGAGCAGGCTTGTAATTTTCGTCTATCTTGAGAATACAATAAGTGCCTTTTCTTTTAGACTTGAGAATTTCAAGAGCTTCGTCGTCGTAGTCGGGAGCAATAACACCGTCGGAAACTTCACGCTGAATCATCTTTGCTGTGCATACGTCAACCTTGTCTGAAAGTGCGATAAAGTCGCCGTATGATGACATTCTGTCCGCACCTCTTGCCCTTGCGTAAGCACTTGCAAGCGGAGAGAGTTCGCCGAGGTCGTCAACCCAGTAAATTTTTTTGAGGTCGTCGGAAAGCGGTCTGCCGATTGCTGCACCGGCAGGTGAAACGTGCTTGAAAGAAGTTGCTGCACAAATGCCTGTAGCTGTCTTTAATTCCTTTACCAGCTGCCAGCCGTTGAGAGCGTCGAGGAGGTTTATATAACCTGGTCTTCCGCAAAGAACCTCTATAGGAAGTTCAGAGCCGTCAGCCATATAAACTCTTGAAGGTTTCTGATTGGGGTTACAGCCGTATTTTAACTGCATTTCATTTGACATAATAATGTCCTCCTTGTATATTTAAATTTTTTATACGTAAAATTTCCGTGCGGATATTGTTTATCCAGTCAATATCGTTTTCTTTAAGAAGATAAACCCGAAAACCATAAGAAATACCATTCTGATAAACTGAAATTTCGTCGTCAACGTGCAGGTCTATGTGGTACTTTGAGGGATATTTTGACGGCAGTATTTCAGTATTATTTTTCTGAACTTCTTCCGCATGACGTTTTCCGTTTATGATATTGTCAATTTTAACACCGTAATGTCTGAAAATATTTTTTATATACCTTTCCGAACGGCATGACGTTGTATAAATCCATAGTTGTATATTATTTCTGTTTATCCATTGCAGGAGTGTTGGAGTACCTTTTCTGAGCCTGTCCCTGTAAATCCTGTCCAGCGGAAATCTTAGCTTGTTTTCCGCTGGAACTTTTTCAGGATTTATAAAAAGTGTTTCGTCCAAATCAAAAGAAACTGTCATATAATGTTTGAGTTTTATGGGTTTATGCTGAGAGGATAATTGCAATGAGTATTAAACTGCCCCAGAATGTTCCGGCAAACGGGAGATAAACTTTCATGAAATCCATAAACTTGTTATTTTTCTGTGGCTTTGGCAAAAGTGGTTTGTTCTTCAGAAGACGAGATGGCTGTACGAAAGAGTAAAAAGTAGCAATAAGGAATATAATTATTCCTATACCTACTGCGTCTCCTGCCATTAATACTCCAAAAAAAGCCGTAAGTGCAGCCTCTGTTGCCAGATGTTTGTGAAATGATTTTTTCCACTTTTTCATATCTTCCGCATAATTCCCCATATTAATTTGTTGTGGGAAACCGTTTGGTTGCTGTGGGAAACCGTTCATCTGCTGAGGAAAGCCGTTCATCTGCTGAGGAAAACCATTCATCTGCTGAGGAAAGCCGTTCATCTGCTGTGGATAGCCGTTCATTTGCTGTGGAAAGTTCTGAATATTATTATTTATAATTATTTCTGCGTTGCAGTATTCACATTTCAGAATGTTTACATTCGGGACTGCATGAAGCTGTGCGTTGCAGTTCGGACATTTTACAACTTCCGTCATAATAAGATGCACCTCCTTATTAAAATTAAAAAATTATACACTGTCATAAAATTCAGGCGAGGCAACAAAATCTATAAATAAAATAATAATTGTTATTATTCCGTACAGAATCCACTTTATAATCTGTTTTCTGCCGTTTTTTATACTGAAAACTATGTCCGCAATTATCATGAGTATAAGGACTATTGATATTTTGTCATTGTAGTACAATGACAGTTGCATTCCTATATCGTCAAACCACAAAAAATAATCTGATATACCGTGACTGTCACAAAAACGCCATACTTTATAATAAAGAGTAGGATAAAAAAGTGGTTCATAGTTTAAAATGGTTATAATATTTACAATTATATATGTAATGCATAACGGAAAAATCAATAATTTATCGAATGAAAACATAAGTTGTGTTATTGACTTATTGAATTTTGTCATTACTTGTTTTTGTTGACTATTCTTGTCTCCTCAGAACCGTCCTCAAGGTTTACATAGCGTACAAACAGCGAAACTTTATTGTCTTCGTTAAGGCTGTTCCAGAGAGTTTCCGTAAACTCATCTATACCGCCCTTTATAGCGACAAGCTTAGGTTCGCCCTCAAAGCTCGGAAGCGGATTTCCGTCGCCCATATACGTATGTATAAAACGTCCCTCCCCAGCTGTGGGATTAGTGTATGTAAAAGTATGTCTCAGACAAGAATCAGGATTGCCGTTATTGCTCTTTAAGATTGACATGGCATAATTGAAACTGCCGTCCTCAAAGTGAAGTATACCTGAAATTCTTGGGGTATAATTCGGAGCGTCGTCCTCAAACTCTCTTGTTCTAAGAGATTGCTCAAATGTGTACTGCTTATCCATGAGTTCATAGATAGTGTCAGTCTGGTCGCCGTTTGTAACGATAAGCTTGTTGCCGAGAACTCTTACAGGTGCGTAGATAATAAGATGCGGGTCTGTGAGTTTGGACGGGTCGAAAGCTTCTGTGCGTATGCCTCTGCCTTCCTCGACGAAAACACGGTTACGGCTGTTTTCGCTTCTGCCCATGATAAAGTATGCTGTAACGGCATATTTACTGCACTCACATCTGCCTATGATTATACCTCTTCCAGGGTATGCGTTTGAACTGAGTTCCTTTGAAATATCAAGTCTTTCCATGATAAAACATTCTCCTTTATATTTGATTTATATAATTGTATTCGTCGCTGTCGTATTCATACCATGGCGAATAATCATTGAATGAACTGAGATACACCACTTTGTTATCAAGTATGTCAATTTCCATACCGTGTTCAATTTCCCAGTCACAGCAACATTCAAGCTGATAGCCTATTTTGTTTTTATCTTCGGGTTTTTCTACTATAAAAACAGTCGGCTTGAAACATTTCAGCATTTCAAGTGGCGGAGTTTCAGCAGTTACGGGAATTGTCAGCTCCTCGTCCCAGTCGCCGCTTGCAATCTCCATGAAGTCAAGACAGTAAGCTTTTGCACCTCTGCAAATAGTTTCAACAAGTTCACTGTTTAAACTGTTGAAATGTTCGGCACATTTCTGTGCATATTCAATACTGCATTCCTCGTCAATCATGACATCAATTTCAGTATTGAATACTTTGGAGTATAATTTCCCCTCAATTCCGATTTCCGTTTTTCTTATGTCTGTAATCATTTTACAAAAGCCTTTCCGTTGATTATTTCGATTCTGTCCTGACAGAACAGCGATACGGCTTCGGGAAGTAATTTCCACTCAACGTTTTCCATAATACGACGTTGCAGAGTTTCGGGTGTGTCGTCATTTTCAACTTTTACAGTACCCTGAAGAATTATTGCACCTGCGTCTGCCTTTTCGTTGACGAAATGTATAGTTGCTCCCGATACTTTAACGCCATATTCAAGGGCTTTTTCGTGTACTTTGAGTCCATAATATCCCTCACCGCAGAACGACGGTATAAGTGCAGGGTGAACGTTTATGATTTTGTATGCATATTCTTTAGTTACACATTCGTCAAGAATTGTCATGAAACCTGCCAGCACAACTAAATCTGCTTTTTCCTCACGGAGTGCATCAAGTATTGCCATACTGTAGTTTACGCTGTCGGAGTATTCTTTTCTTGGAATCACTCTTGTTGCGATGTCGTTGTTTTTTGCTCTTTCAAGGGCGTAAACGTCGGGCTTGGAAGAAATTACACAGGTAATTTTTCCGTTTTTTATAATGCCTGATTTTTCGGCATCAATAAGAGCCTGTAGATTTGTTCCGCCTCCAGAGACGAGAACCACTATATTTTTCATAGCTTTTTCCTCCGTTACCATTTTGAAATACGTCTTTCCTTGCTGTCATAGAATTTGCCTATGATTATTGTAATGAGGTCAATAACAGTTCCTATAAAGAAACAGCCCAATGTACATAACCAAACCAGACCTGTGCCGATTTGTCCTGCATAGAAACGGTGAAAACCTCCCAGTCCGAAGAATCCGAGACAGCAAAGTATTATTGAAGTTGATTTTTTTCTTGTTGAGATTTCTTCTGTGGGGGTCTGATTAATGCATATATTATTTATGATATTCGGCGTATATGTCATATCTTTTTCAAAAAAGTCAATTTCACCGCCACAATGTGGACATCTCATTATTTATTCACTCCTTTATCTGATTACCGCAGTTACCATTTTGAAATACGTCTTTCCTTGCTGTCATCGAACTTGTTTATTATAATTGAAACAAGGTCAATGACAGTACCTATACCGAAACAGCCAGCTGTACATAACCATAGTATTCCTGTACCTATTTTTCCGGCATAAAAGCGGTGAATGCCACCAAGACCGAAAAATCCGAGACAGCATAATGCAAGAGCTGTAGACTTGCTTTTTTTAGAAATATCTATAATAGCAGTATCGGGATTAACAGTTATATTCTGCACTATATTCTGTGTGACATTGCGTGTTACGTCCTGAAACATTTCATTTATGGTTTCGCCTGCTGTCTGATTTATAACGGAATCGCAGTATTCACATTTTGCAAAACTCGTTTCTGCTCCGCAATATGGACATTTCATTTAATAATCACTCCTTTATCTGTTGATTTGTGAAATTATGAAAAGAATAACTGAAATTATACCGCCGATTGTGATAAAACGGTAATATGTTGATGTCAGGTCATCTTCACGTCCCATAAAGTAAAATGAAACGGGATTTTTCGGGTCATAGCATATCATTGTTTCTGTTCCGATTTCGTAACGCTGTTTACGTTCAACTACAGTATAGACGGAACTGATTTCCCTGCCGTCCTCTGTAGTATATTTTACAATCGGGCAGAAGCCTTTTCCAGTTTTTTCTTTGTGATAGCCTGTTATTTCGCCGTATACTGCGATACTGTCATCCGTATTTTTTCGTATTTTAAGTATATGAATGAAAAATATTATAAACATCATTCCGTATATAATCAGCAGACCATATATAAGATACCCCATGCGGAAAAAT
This sequence comes from uncultured Ruminococcus sp., assembly GCA_947177755.1. Lineage (GTDB taxonomy): Bacteria > Bacillota > Clostridia > Oscillospirales > Ruminococcaceae > Ruminococcus. The sequence continues at coordinate 8,405 of CAMWVV010000079.1, forward strand.
ACAGCAAGCACTATCATGGAAACAACTGCCCATATAATATCAATTGTACTTACTTTCATATTTATTCGGGTAACTGGACGTGTCCCTGTATTATTTCGGTATCGTCGTATGAGAGGGGAATATTTTCGTCAATGACCATCTGTCCGTATATATCCGTGATTCTGAAAGTAAACGGACCTTTACCCATTTTATCGGATTCAAAATAATTGTACTGACGGCGTTCTATTTCGACAAATTCACCGTTTTCGTCAATATATTCAAGCCTTGTAATAGGATAACGATGGTTTCTCACCTGAATACCGCACCAGAATGCAGATGTACCCTCTTTGTATTTATATGAAACAGGTTCGTTTTCGGCACTGTCAAGCGGTATGATTTTCCAGCTTACAGGAACACGTCCCTTTTCAACGGGAGCAATAAGCGGAAAAGCATCTGTGTATAAATCGAGGTCGCCTTTTTTTCCTTCGGGGAGCAGGTCAGTGACAAGCATATTTATAGTTCCGAGTTCGCCCGTTACTTCAATATATGCACCTGCAAGCTGTGCGTTGTTATAGTCGGCAAGGTTCATTGCAACTATCCAGTAGTCTCTTGAAACAGGGTCGAGCATTGCACAACCTCCCTCATAGCCTCCGCCATAGAAAGTTCCGTCACCTGTATGTACAGTCCCCTTTGGTTCAAGTATACATGATTCATCTATAGTATATGTATTGTCTTTATCGGAAAAATCTGCATCACGTCCGAGAACAAAATTATTTATGGCGTTCAGTTCGTCTGCGGACGCTCCGTCACGGCGTGCCGACACTAAGTCAAAGCAGTCAACACGTCCGTCGGAGTTTACATCAAGTGAATTTTCAGCCTGAAATGCCGTTATTGACGAACTGCCGAGCATGACGGCAACAGTTACGGCTGAAATAATGATTTTTTTCATCAGCAGATAATTACGCCTTCTTCGGATTCAACGAGTTCGCCGAGAATATAAGCGTCCTCGCCTGAAGCCCTGAGTACTTCAACTGCCTTGTCGGCATCGTTCTTGTCAACGGAAATCATCATACCAACACCCATGTTGAAAGTATTGAACATATCTCTTTCAGGAATATCACCCGAACGTTTGATTAAGTCGAAAATCGGAAGTACCTGAACAGCGTTTCTTTCGATTTTTGCGGAAAGACCCGACGGAAGAACACGGGGAATGTTTTCATAGAATCCACCGCCTGTGATGTGTGAGATTGCTTTTACATTTACTGAATCAATAAGGCTGAGAACTGCCTTTACATAAATTCTTGTTGGAGTAAGCAGACACTCACCGAGAGTTGTTCCGAGGTCGTCAAAGTGTACGGCAAGATTCTGCTCGTTTACTTCAAATACCTTTCTTACAAGTGAAAATCCGTTTGAATGTACACCACTTGACTTTATTGCTATAAGAACATCGCCGACTTTCTGAGTGTCGGGCTTTAAAATCTTGTCTTTGTCAACGATACCTACGGAGAAGCCTGCAAGGTCGTATTCGTCAAGGGGCATAAGTCCGGGATGTTCGGCAGTTTCACCGCCTATTAAAGCACAGCCTGCCTGCACACAGCCCTCTGCAACACCCGAAACTATCTGTGCGATTTTTTCGGGGTAGTTCTTGCCACAAGCTATATAGTCAAGGAAAAACTGAGGTTTTGCACCACAACATATAATATCATTCACACACATTGCCACGCAGTCAATGCCTACAGTATCGTGTTTGTCCATAATGAATGCGATTTTTATTTTAGTGCCTACTCCGTCAGTACCCGAAACGAGAACGGGCTTTGAAATACCTGTCATATCAAGTTCAAAGAGTCCGCCGAATCCGCCGATACCCGAAATAGCACCTGCTGTCATGGTGCGTGCAATATGGGTTTTCATGAGTTCAACAGCCTTGTAACCTGCTGTAACGTCAACGCCTGCTTTTTCATAGCTTTTTGAAAAACTGTTATTCATTGGTAAAAGTCCTCCTTATATTCTTCAAAACCTGTTTTCAGCAATGAAAACAGGTTCTGAAATTGTTTATATATTATTCGTTTCCGCTCCAGCAGTAAGTGCATAGATTGCATTCGGACAGTCCTACAGCTTTTACCTTACCTTCAAGAGACTGAAATTCAAGTGATGTAAGCTTCAATCTGCGGCAGATTTCGTCACGCATACGCTTGCCACGTTCGGTGTTTGTATCGCTGTATTCTGAGAGATACTTAACACCCTCCGCACCCTCGAACTCGTCAATAATCTGTCGTGCGATTAATTCAAGCTCGGAGTGACTGCGTGAGAAGTTCAGATATTTACAGCCGTACATAATCGGCGGACAGGCTGAACGCATATGCACTTCCTTTGCGCCATTTTCATAAAGAAATTCGACTGTTTCCCTCATCTGTGTACCACGGACAATACTGTCATCGACAAAGAGAAGTCTTTTTCCCTCGATAAGTTCGTGAACGGGGATAAGCTTCATTTTTGCAACCTGATTCCTCATGCTCTGATTAGTCGGCATGAAACTGCGTGGCCATGTGGGAGTATACTTTATGAAAGGTCTTGCAAACGGAATACCGCTTCTGTTTGCGTAACCGATAGCGTGGGGAGTTCCCGAATCGGGAATACCGCACACATAGTCAACATCAGGCAGTTTTCCTGCTTTGATGTCGTTTTCAGCCATGATTTCGCCGTTGCGTGTTCTCATGACCTCGACATTCACACCCTCATATACAGCAGTAGGATAGCCATAGTATGTCCACATGAAAGTACATATTTTCATTTTTGAGGGGTCGCCCTCGCTGAGAGTTTCACAGCCGTCGGAATTTATCTTCACAATTTCGCCTGCTGTAAGTTCCTTGTATGTAGTGTAGCCGAGTTTCTGAAATGCGAATGATTCGGTTGACAGACAGAAGCCGTCACTTCTTTTTCCGATGATTATGGGAAGTCTGCCGAATTTGTCCCTTGACGCAATAATATAGTCTTTTGTAAGAATGATAAGCGACATAGTGCCTTCGATTTTTTCCTGTGCATAACGT
>CAMWVV010000080.1 GCA_947177755.1 uncultured Ruminococcus sp.
AAAATCTGGTATTAGGCTGCAAATGTATACATTCTTTTTAGGTTAGTGCATATGGTGCAAGCCCCTCAATAATCCTTAATAAATCAACTGTACTTCTGCTTAATCTGCTCCAGTCCATAACATAAACTGTGTCGCCCTCACGCACAAATTCAAGCATTTCCTTTAATTTAGGTCGGTCAGTGTTCTTGCCTGAGACTTTCTCACTAAACCACTTGTCTATCCTATAAACTTCCAATGCCTTTACCTGTCTTTCAAGGTGCTGGTCTAATGTCGATACCCTTACACGTATGCAATGTTCATATTGCATCACTCCTTTCAGATTTTCTAACTTGTCCTGTCACAAGCATATCTTTCACCACCTCCTTTAATATTGTATAAATTGAGTATACCTATTTTTTGCAATGCCATTGTGTAAAATTTAATTTACTTTCTTGACATAATTTACACCTGATTTTACATATCAAATATAAATCACCCTCTTATACTTTTTATGCACTAAAACAGGTATAAACTAAATTTCACCTATGCTCTTGCATAAATTCATTGCTTACATAAAAAAACAACCGCCCTTTGCATCAAACACAAGACGGTTATTTTCTTAATCAAAAATTTTCAGGCTTCTCATAATTATTTCGACAATAATCAGTGTAATCATTTAATGCCTCTGTATACTCATTAACCATATCACGTGGCATTGTCGTTGCTATCAGCTTTAGATTGTACGCATTGTGTATTGAACGATACTTTTTCTTCTTACAGGTCACTTCAATGTATGTCTCTTCATTCTTCTGGAAGCTCCTGAAGTAGTATTCTCTATTATTGTTATGATGTTTTACTTTTATCTTTGTTACTTTCTTCAGTGACTCTGACGATATACCCATTAAATCAAGTATACTGTATATATCATAATTGATTTTATTAATGTTTGTACACATCATACTATGTACATAGCTGAAGTCACTGGTCTGCTTTACTTCCGCACTGATTATGCCATTGTTAAAGCTATTGACTTTATATATTTCATCAACAAAACCACTGTTGACAAAATAAACATCAATGCTGTCATCTTCGGTTTTGAAATGCATCATATTCTTTTCCACGCTTAAATAAGCAATCATTTTTTTCAATTCTCCTTACTCAAAGCAGATACAATCCTCAACATAAGCCTTATTTTCACTAAAAACAGGTATTTCTGTATCAAGCACCCACTTCATTCTCTGTGTCTCATTGCGTGTATCCTCGTTGATTGTAACAGGCTTTCTAATACAACATACTCCACGCTGTAAACTCAATGGAAAGTTATGCCATTCAATATTTTTTTCGGTCAGAAGCATTTCCAATGCCATATTACAATTTACTCCGCACAACTGCCTCTGACTGAAATATGCCTGTGCAGTTGCCTCAATGGAGTTACGGATTGCATCCTGCTGTCGCCATATCATATAATTGTTTATTTCATCTTTTGGAATATTAAATGCCCTGCTGTCAAAATTAGCCTTGTCAATACGTTGCGTATAAACATTATCTACTATGCCTTTAACTGCATTTCTGAAATGCTTATTAAATGCAGATGTTGCAATGCTTGCCGTAACACTACAAATTTTAAGCAGTCCATTCCCAAACCAAGGCTCTGTGTCAATTTTCTGATAATCACATAATACAAGTGAAATCTCATCTGATTGCGTGTAGCCTATCACACAACCCTCAACATTTTCGCAAAGTTCTTTCATTGTACTATGCATTGCATTTTTCAGAATGTCATCAAATGGCTTATTGAATCCCTTTGTAAAACTATGAAAGCCCTTACCGTCAATCCTTATGATTACTGGTGTTCTGCGTGTCAGGTAATATCTTGTGATATGCTCATAGCCTTTCATACGGTCGCCCAAACTTGCATACATAAACATTCTCTCCTTTCTGTTGTACTACATTAATTATAGCACAAACTTAATATTAAGTCCATTCGCAAAATAACAGAACTTCATTCCACATAAAAATATATCATGACATATCAAAAATCTTCAAAGGCGTATACTTAAAATTAAAGTACGTATACTGAAATTATGCAAGGACGTTGTTTCAACATTTCTATATGCAGATTGTTAACTATGCACAAAAAGCAACCGCCCTTACATAAACTAAGGACAGTTGATTTTTTTGTAATTTATGTTAAAAAATTCCATTCTCTTTTTTACAACTGTATGCACCGTACTTTTTGAAATGCCGAATTTTTTAGCGGCAGCACGCACTGTTGCTTTATTTTCTATTATGTACTGCCCGAGGATTACCGCCCGTTGGTCAGGTAATTGTTTCAACATTATGTTATCCCTCCTTTGCTGTTTCAGCGGTCTGTAAATATATATGCAGAAACGACAGTAAAAAGAAGAATTTCTGTAATATATTTTCTCATACAATTGACAAAACACAGACTTTATAATATAATTAAATAAATACCAGACAAAGGCAGGTAAAATATTAATATGAACGGATTTTCAAATCAGACAAGTGAAAGAATAAATATACTCATCGAATTACTGAACGAAATTGAGAAATCAAATAATCAGCACAACGCCGTATTATCTTCAAATTCAAAAGTTGAAAACGACAATGTTATTCAAAGTTTACTATATAATGCGGTGGAAACTGTAGCCGAGAAAACGGGAAAAGGTTATCACCATATTGAAAAAGTGCTGAACGATATAATTACAGAAGTTGATATGCGGTTTAACATAGTTTACTTCTGCTGTGATATGGTTGACTGGCTTATTACAGGTGACAGAACAAAAATAAAAAAAGTCCTCACAAACAACATAAACGATATTTTTTCTGACGGAGACCGCAAAGCAATAGAAAAATGGTATACTGTTTATGTAGAAGACAAAAAATAATCTGCACAAAAATTTTGTTATCTATTGAAAACTTCTGAAAAATATTGTATAATATTATCAATATAATTATCAGGAGGTAATTTTTATGAACGGAAAAATAAAAAAACTTACAGCTTTTCTTACAGGACTTATTACTGTCTTTTCGACAGCAGGAATAATTGTTCCGACAGAAAAAAGTCCCATTAAAGCTGAAGCAGCCTCAAATGTCGTTGCCTTTCCGGGTGCTGTCGGCGGAGGAAAATACGCTACAGGAGGACGTGGCGGTGAAGTGTATCATGTAACCAATCTCAACGACAGCGGAGCAGGTTCTTTCCGTGACGCTGTAAGCAAATCAAACAGAATAGTCGTTTTTGATGTAAGCGGTACTATCGAACTTAAAAGCAATATTCTTTGCCAGAGCAACATAACAATTGCAGGACAGACAGCCCCGGGCGGTTCAGGAATAACACTCAAAAACTACAAAATGGGTATGGCTGGCGACAATATTATTTGCAGATATATAAGCTCACGTCCCGGTCCGTATGCGGCTACGAGTTCAGGCAACGACGCATGGGGCGGTGCAAAGGGTTCAAGTTCAATTATTGACCACTGTTCTATGAGCTGGACAACTGACGAACAGTGGGGGCTTTATTCCAACAACGAATACTATACAGTGCAGTATTCAATCATAGGTCCTGCTGACTCGTGGGGCGGTCATAAAAAGGGACTTCACGGTTTCGGTCTTATGATGGGAAAAGGCTACAGCACTTTTGACCACAATCTTATTATACATAATGTTTCACGTAATTTCAGAGGAAAAGTTGAGGGTACTGAAACAGCCGATTTCACAAACAATGTCATCTACAACTGGGCTTATCAGACGGCTTACGGCACTATCGGTCATCTTAACTATGTAAACAATACTCTTAAAATGGGCAATGGTACAACAGGCGGAAAACATTATGTAAATGTTGACAGCAGTACAAAACCGCAGAATTTCGGCATTTTCCTTAAAGGAAACCGTATGCTTAACAAGGACAATTCTGTATATGATACTGTCACTTCTGACAACTGGAACGGTATAAGCATAAAACAAAGCATTACAGATACTTATGGTGTTACAAAAGATACACTGAAAAGTGACAAGTCATTCCAGACTATCGTGAACGGCGAAAATGTTTCTACTGCCGATACCTGTGAAAGTGCAGAAGCTTCATATGAAAACGTAATAAATTTTGCAGGAAACGGCATAGCTCCCGACAAGCGAACAGCAGTTGACCAGCAGTGTGCGGAGGAAACAAGAACAGGTACAGGAAATATGTCGGGTACTGCATCTTATGACGAGGCAACAGACGCAAACAAGGAAAATATTGACAAGTATCATATTGAATGCGGTGTAACTTATACATACCCCGAAGCAGTAACAACAAAAACCATTACCGACAAAGACAATGACGGTATGGACGACGACTGGGAACTTGCAAGAGGTCTCAACCCTAACGACCCGACTGATATTAACGGCGACTACTGCGGTCAGGGATATACTAACATTGAATATTATATAAATGACCTTACTGTTGACTCTTTCCCCGAGGGTGTTGTTACTCTTTCACCCGAAACACAGACCGTTGTCCCCACGCCTGCACGTTCCGCATACGAGACAATCGAGGCTGAGGACTTCACAGAACAGAACGGTATAAAAACGGAAGACCTTTCAACAGGCGGAAAAAATATCGGATTTATTGAAAACGGCGACTGGATTATGTTCCGTAAAATAGATTTTGAGGACGGTGCAAAAAGTATAAATATGCGTATTTCGGGCAATACTTCAAAAATCGAAATATGCCTTGACAGTGCGGACAATGTTGTTTCAACCGTCAATTTTGCAGGAACTAACGGTTTTAATGACTATCAGGATTTGTCCTACAACATAAAAACCATTGAGGGCGTACACGATTTATATATCAGGTTCACAGGCGGTGACGGCTATCTTCTCAATGCCGACAGTTTCGTATTTAAAAAATCCCCTGCGTCAATCAGCGGAAACTTCTTTAAAAATGTAACAGTTGCAGACAATGCTTCCCCGTCGGGCTGGTCAATCGGAACATCTGCCGTAAAGGGTTCACTTATTTTCGGTGACCGTGATTTCACAATTGCCGAACTTCCCGAAAGCCTGAACAACGCTGAAATTCTAATGACAGCCTGTGACGCTAAAAACTCCACTGAAAATATTGCTGACTTCACCGCAGGCGAAGATATTACGCTTTATATCGCTCTTGACAGCAGAGTTGAAAAAGTCCCCGAATGGCTTTCCGACTACACCAAAACTTCTCTTGCTTTAACGACTTCCAATGACCTCACTCTTGAACTTTATTCAAAAGAAGTAAAAGCAGGTGAAAAAATTACTCTCGGAAGTAACGGACAGTCCGCATACTGTGTCAATTATACAGTTCTTGCCGTAAAATCAGACGGCAAGCAGGAAATTGCAGGCGATATTGATGCAGACGGAAAACTTGCTGTAAATGACCTTGTACTTATTAACAAACATCTTCTTGCTGTTTCTCCTCTTACTGCTGAACAGTGCAGAAAAGCAGACCTGAACGGTGACGGAATTATTGATGTTTACGACCTCGTTCTCCTCAGACAGAAAATTATAGAAACCAAATAATCAAATAAATCCCCTGAAAACAGGGGATTTATTATATCAGTATAAAAACCGCAAAGAAACTTACAAGATATCTGCAACGTGTTTCCCATACCATGAGAAATGCAACAAGAATCATAAACATTATTTTTAATATCTTATTTCCGGAAATATCCCTGACTGAAATATACCGACCTGCTATTTTAAACATCAAAGTAAAGTGACATAGTGCGGTAAACAAATAGAATCCGTAACTTTTCAGAAAACCATATTTATTATAATATCCTGCCATAAAAGTGCCGTCACGCCATGTATAAGATATTTTTCTTACAATATGAATTAAAAATCCCGTAATGCCCTGTGCGGAAAGTTTTTCAAAAAGTCTTTGCATATCGGCGGTTATCTTGTTTTCATATCCCTGAAAACCAAGCGTATAGCGGAAATCTTCTGAACAGTATCCGCCTCGTCCGTCCGCACTCATCATAATCCAGTGTATCAGCGGAAAACGGTATCTTTCAAGTTCCATACACTCAACACCGATAACAAGAGAGGAAATTTTTCCGAATACCACACAGCATACGGCAAAAGATATAATCATCACGGAAATATTTTTTATATTTTTCCTGCGACTGAAAACCATGTCAATAACCGCCGACGGAATCAAAAGCCCTGTACTCCCTTTTATCTTATATCCAAAAGCTGTAACTGCTCCGCATAAAGCCATATGCAGTATATCGGCACTGTCCGTGGCACAGCACTTCACATACAGATACAAGGCAACTGTAACGAACGGCATAGCCATAGAGTCGGTATAGAAAAAAGACGAATACGTTATAAGCGGTGTGAAAGCAAGCCCGCACAACGCACACACAAGGGACTTTTCAGCAGAAAAGATAATTTTTGCGGTCATATACATGAATATATATGATACCCCGAGACTTATTATATTCAGCGTGACAGGCAGTGTATTCGTTATACTCCCCGTTAATATGTACTCCGCTTTATACAGAAAATAAATAACCGTAAACAGCATATGATTGTTTGGATATACGGCGAAGTAATGCTTATGTATATCAGGAATTTCATAATAAAGCGGTTTTCCCATGACGAGATTTTCAGCACCCCTACAGATATACGAAAGGTCGTTTTTAGGCGTAAAGTCCTGATTATACGCAAAATTTGCCTGTAGTATAATAAGGAACACCGCCATTATACAGAATATACGTTCTGAATTTTCGGGTCTGTTTTTAATAAATCTGTGGAAAAATTTTTCCGTTTTTCCGAGGGCTGACGACATAAAACAGGCAGTGATGACAAGTAAAACCACTATACCTGCTCCGAGAATTTCGGAACTGAGTTCACTATTTATAAGCGGTACAAGCGAACCGGCAGAAAACGAAATTACAAACAATAAAAATATTCCGCAGATAATATTCAAGCATCTTGCAACCATATTAATCACTCCCGATATTATAATATATCATCGTACTTAATATGGCTGTATTTTTATCTTAAATAAATCTTAACTTTATTTATCTACAGGCATTTCAACAGTAAAAACAGAACCTTTTCCCAGTGTACTTTCAACACGTATTGTGCCGTTATGGTACATGACACCATGTTTCACAATCGAAAGACCCAGACCAGTTCCGTTTATCTTACGTGAATGGCTTTTATCCACACGGTAAAAACGTTCAAAAATTCTGTTTATGTGTTCAGGCGGTATTCCCATACCGTTATCGCTTACGGTAATAAATGCTTTTGTCGGAATATGCGAAACTTTCACTTCCACAAAACCGCCTTCGTTGTTGTATTTAACGGCATTGTCACATAGATTATATATTATTTCGTCAAGGACAGTTTTGTTTCCTGTTATAGAAACGTGTTCACCAACAACAGACAAGGAAATATTTTTTTCTTTTGCTCTGTGTTTAAGTCTTTCGGCAACTTCTTCCGACAGATTATAAAGGTCGGTTTCGGTATCTTCATACGGCACGGAATTTTCGTCGAGTTTTGACAGTGAAACAATATCATTAATCAGAATAATAAGTCTTTCCGCCTCACTGCGTATATTCTGCCCGAACTGCCCTACATCTTCGGGTTTTACAATGCCGTTGGCGAGCATATCAGATATGCCGTAAATAGTTGTGAGGGGGGTTTTTAGTTCATGTGAAACATTGGAGGTAAATTCACGCCGCATTGTTTCAAGCTGTTGTTTTTCCGTCACATCAAAAATAAAAACCACAATGCCGTTTACCATATCTGTAATGTTTGAAGGACTTGCTATTATCTCCCTGTCTCCCTGCTCAGTCTTAAGAATACATCCCGAACTTCTTCCGCCCATAGCGTCCCGAATACAATGACGGAAAACTTCCGAATCGTTAAGCAGGTATATGCTTTGCCCCTCACCGACATTTTCAGCTCCGAGAAGTCTTAACGCTCCCGAATTGCACGAAAGTATATTAGTTCTTGTATCGGCAATAACAATCCCTTCATTCATATTTTCAGTTATAAGGCTGAGCTGTTCACGACCGCTACGCACTTCATTAATCTGTCGGCTTATCTTTCCTTTCTGAGTACGTATTTTTTTAATAAGCGGATTAATTTCAGAATAATTTATTTTCGGGTCGTCGGGATTTACCTCGACAAGAGGACGGGTTATATTTACGGAAAGTCTGAGGGCAAAAATCACGGCTATAAGCACCGATATGACACATATCCCGAAATTTATAAGGTCATTTTCTTCATTCAGAAAATTCAGAAGAATCAGTGTTATCATATTTGTAACAGCTGACGTTCCGACTATACTGTTAAATATTTTTCTGGTCAATTTCTGTATCCTCCGCTTTATAGCCCACTCCCCGAATGGTTTTTATAATTTCACCGCATTTTCCGAGTTTTGAACGCAGTGTCCTTATATGAACATCAACAGTACGGCTTTCCCCCGAAAAATCATAACCCCATATTTTCTGTAAAAGTGTGTCACGTGAATAAACTTCGCCTTTGTTCTTCACAAGCCACAATAATAGTTCGTACTCTTTAAGAGTAAGACTGATTTTTGTTCCGTCCGCAATCACCTCATGCTTTGACGGATAAATAACAAGACTGCCTGCCGAAAGACTGTTTTTTTCCTGTCCCATGTCTGCTGTACGCCTCAGAAGTGCTTTTATCCGTGAAAGAAGTTCCATAATACCGAACGGTTTTGAAACATAATCGTCCGCACCGCTGTCCAGTCCCTTAACCTTGTCGTATTCAGTACCCTTTGCAGTAAGCATTATAACGGGAAGTTTTGCCGTTGCGGTATCGGAGCGGATTTTTCGGAGTATTGAAAGTCCGTCCTCTTCGGGAAGCATTATGTCCAGTAAAATCAAATCGGGCTTGTTTTCCTGCATGGCTTTCCAGAACGCCGACGGCAGTTCAAAACCCTCCGTATAAAATCCTGAATTATTCAGTGCATATGTAACGAAATTTCTTATTCCTGCATCGTCCTCAAGCAGATATATCATAAATTATCCTCCTGTAAAAAAACTCTACTTATATAGTATACGTTTTTTTGTCGGAAAATGCAAGCAAGACACAAAAAACTGCCGTACAATATGCACGACAGTTTTGTTTTTTTAATTATGCGTTTTCAGACTGTTCAGCCTCAAAAGCTCCTACTCTGCTTTCACCGGCATCACCGCTTTGAAACGGAATCTGATTTACAGGTTTTTCATCGGGTTCGGAAGTATTTACAGCTGAATCGTCATATGTGAAAGCTTCATCGTCATCAAATCCGCCGAAATCATCATAATCGTCCCAATCTTCATCAGTACCGACAAGATTCCAGTCTACAGCAGAATCATAAGTTTCCCAGTCATTATCTTCATAATCCCAGTAAAGTTCTTCTGTTATATCGTCAGCACCGTCATGTGCTATTTCATCGTTGAAACCAAGCTTTACAAGAATATCATAAATGAATTTATTCATAGTTTCTGACGGGATATAGTCTTCAAGGTCAGGGTCTGAATCCATATAAGGACTTATTACAAACGCACCGTTTTTGTCGGGCATTTCAACATCTGCACCGTCATTTACCGACATACTGAGAATAACTGTTCCGTAGTTCTTGCCGTCAAAATTGATATTATAAGAAATATCCTGTGAATTTCCGTCTGAGCTGAAATCAAGTGAAATCGGGTCAACGTCGGGAATAACAAGAACTATATCAGCATTTACATAGCCAAGTTCTTCGTTTACAACTTCATAATCGGTAAATTCAACTGAAATCTGTTCGGTTTCGTCGGAATCATAAACAGTGAAATCAATGTTTCCGCTGTACTTGTCGCCGTCTTCATCTGCATAGAGTTCAGCACTGAACAGCTTTTCATTTTCTTCTGATATTGTAAACTCACCACGTACATTATCGCCGTCCTTGCCCACTGCAAAGAAAATGTCGCCTTCGTCCTCAACAGAGAACTTCATACCCCTTATATCGCCGTTAGGGTCAACATAAGTATCTACAGTCAGTTCAACATCACTGTTTGAAGTATCTTCGCTTTCGAGTTCTTCAAGAATCTCGTCAAGTCCCGATACCCATTCTTCTTCTGTGCATATATCAAGACTTACAGCGATATTTTTAAGTACATCGTCATTTTTTGCTTCTTCAATGAAACTTTCCGCAATATTCACAAGGTCGCTTTCATTGAGTTCAACGGAAAGTACAGTATAATCAACAGTAATATCACAGATGTCAACAGAATCTTTCTTCTCAATTTCAATATCCTCAACAGACTCATTCCATATATTAGTGTATCTTATAATCATGTCCTCAAGCTGTTCGGGAGAAATATAATCTGTAGGATTTTTCAGAATATCCTGATATGAAGGCATCATATACAAATATTCATTCATGCTTTCTCCCATTGCCATACAAAGCCACTGCTCAGTAAGTTCGGGAACACGCAGGAAGTAATCAAAGTTTTCATAGTCAAGTGCAATATCACCGCTTATAAGATTTTCACCGTTGAGTGAAGCAAAGAAATTACCCGTAAGCAAATCATTTTTTACACTTGCATTACCGCCTACTGCAATTTCGTTTATATTATTGACTATGTCAATAAGCATCTTTGATTCTTCATCATCGTAACTTCCGTAATCGTCGCCAAGTATTTCACTGAGTGCATAATCCTTGAAATCGTCGCTTGCCACATACTTGAGTGATACGGAACTTTTCTGCCCGTTCTGCATTTTATCGTAAGCCTTTGAATAGCTTTCCTTTGCAGACTGTGCAAAATTCTTTGAATTTTCTTCAGTAACCCATGCATAATAGTTTTCAGGTTTCATCACACGGAGATTTACCTGATTCTTTACAAAATCAGAAAGATTATATGCGGCAGCTCCTCCGCCAACTATCGCAACGGCAGTTATACCGCTGATAAGTGCAATTTTTTTGCCCTTCTTCTTTGAAACACGTTCAACGCCTGATACGACATTAGTGAAATTGTCGTTATTATTCATGTTATTCAAGTTCTCTGACATAAGAACCCCCTCCTTTTCGGGTAAAAAGCAAATGTTCATATAAAGCCTTAAAGGCTTATTCTTTGTATATATAATCATATCACAAAAATATACCAAAGTCAATATAAATAATAATAACTTCACCGTTTTGTATATAATATGTTATTTTTTCCCTACCCGCTATTATTTATTGAGAAATTATATTTTTTGTGATTTTATAAAAGGAATATTTTTATAGGGTACATCTAATTAAAATAAATAAAATATATCTTAAC
>CAMWVV010000081.1 GCA_947177755.1 uncultured Ruminococcus sp.
TTTTTTCGCCGTCAGAATTTATATATTCACGTTCCTCACGCATTTTCCGTATTCCGCCCATTACTTTCAGCAGAGTCAAACGGCTTCCCTTATCGTCGTATGAAATTTTATATACCTTTGCACCGAAATTTTCATTATATTTCTTCTCTTCTGTGAAACGGTCAAGGAGTGCAAGAAAACCGTCAACACCGTCCATACGGAGAGCAGAACCGAAATAACACGGAAAAATTCTTCTTTCTGATATTGCGTATATTATGTCAATATCGTCAAGTTCGCCGTTATCAAGATACTTTTCCATAAGTCCATCACAGCACACAGCGGAATTTTCCTGCATTTCTTCATCACTTCCCGAAAAGTCAGCACAGTTTCCTGAAAGATACTTCTGAATATTTTCAAGTACTGATTTTTTGTCCGCACCTGTCAAATCCATTTTATTGACGAATATAAAAACAGGTACTTCATATTTCCGCAGAAGTTTCCACAAGGTAGAAGTGTGGCTCTGCACGCCGTCCGTACCGCTTATTACAAGCACCGCATAGTCAAGAACACGCATAGTCCTTTCAGTTTCGGACGAAAAATCAACGTGACCAGGAGTATCAAGAAGAAACACACGGGTATTTCCCGTTGTAAATTCCGCATGATGTGCAAAGATTGTTATCCCCCTGTCACGTTCCGTAAGATTTGTATCAAGAGAGGAACTGCCGTTATCGACACGCCCGAAAGTACGTATTTTTCCTGTTTTGTAAAGCATTGCTTCAGAAAGGGTCGTTTTGCCTGAATCGACATGTGCGGTTATTCCCAATGTTATTTTTTTCATAAAACTCCTCTTTCCTTTGTAAATTATTTTCTGTCACTTAACTCCGTCGGTATGAATATAATATAAAAAATATACGGAGGTGGCAGATGAAACGCAGAAGAAAAAAATTTCCGAATCATACCCATACCGCCTTTATACTTGTAACCGTACTGATTTTAATTTTTACAGCATTTGCGGTATGGACGGACAAAGCCGTAAAACCTGTTGCCTCCATGCAGGCAGAACATTTTTCACTTCTCACAACAAATGAGGTCATTGAAAAAGCGGCGGCGGAATACCTAGAAGAAAATTCCTGTACATACAGTGATTTTGCCGTTGTCATATACGACGAATCAGGTCATTCGGCGGCAATCGAGGCACTCCCCTGCAATATCAACAAAGTACAGTCAGAACTTGCCCTTATGATTAACAGAGAACTTGAAAAAAATTCAAAAGCGTCAGTAAAAATTCCTGTGGGTTCTCTTACGGGTTCGTATATGCTTGCAGGAAAAGGTCCGCAGATACGGCTGAGAATATGCCCCGCACGAAAAGCTTCGGTAAAGCTGAAAAGCAGTTTTACTTCTGCTGGAAACAATCAGACCTGTCACAGAATTTCAGCGGAAGTAACTGCCGAAATTAAATCTTCACTTCCGCTTTATAATTTTGAAACAACGGCAGAATTTGAGTTCCTGCTTGCCGAAAGCATTATAGTAGGAGAAGTTCCCGAAAACGCAAGGTATGCATGGAGTGAATACTGACATCAAAAAGGACTGACATCTGCCAGTCCCTTTATTTTTCTAATTATCACTCAAATCATAAGAAACTTCTTCATTGGACAGCACAAAGTCAATTATCTTTCCGTAGAATCCGGCAGGATTGAGCATAATTTTTTCCCCGACAAGTTTCGCCTGTTCAAGGTCGGGAGCGAAAAGCTTCATATCCATAAGGTCGTATTTTGCGTCAATGCACCGTATATTTATATAACAGCCGTATTCCGACGGAAGATAGTCGATTTTTATTTCCTGCTCATATTTCAGACGTGCAAAATATTTCAGTGCAACAAGTACAGCCTTGTCCCTGTAAGACTTGGGAGCATATGACTTCAGCTGTTCCGCACAAGCCTTGCCCTTTGGCTGAACAACATAACACTGCTTTCCGTTACTGTTCTTTTCAATTGTAAGAAGCTTGTTAGTAAGCAGATAGTTTATGGAATCCTGATAATAAAAATAATTGATTATTTCGGTTTCCATAGCGATTTCGTAAAGCTGTTCCACCTCAACAGGTCTTTCAATCCTGTGAAGAAGGTAGCAGAGGAGTATATTAAGAGTGGGCAAATCCTTTATTTCCGTATCTGCCATATGGGACATTTTTCTTATATTTTCATCATGCATTTTAATCACCTTAACAAAAATTTGGATAGTCTATCATATGTGAAAGAAGTGCGATATTCGCAGCCGCCTCAACACACGGAACAGCCCTCATAACCGTACAGGATTCACAGTCATCAAGACTGAAAGCTTCTTTTGTCATACTATGTAAATCAACGGTCTGCTGTGGTTTTGCAACAGACGGGTCGGGTCTGAAAGAAACTCTGAAAACAATCGGCATACCCGAAGAAATACCTCCTAAAATACCGCCGTGATTATTAGTTTTGGTAAGGACGTGACCGTGTTCATCAACATAAAATTCATCATTGTTTTCACTGCCTGTCATTCTCGAAGCCCTGAACCCTGCTCCGAACTCGATACCTGTCACGCATGGAATACTGAAAACAAGCTGTGCAATGGTACTCTCAAGACCATTGAAAACAGGCGAGCCTATTCCCGCAGGAACGTTAACGGAGGCACACTCAACAACACCGCCGAGAGAATCGCCCTCCTGATGAGCTTTTATTATTTTCTCAGTCATAAGCCAGCCCTTGCGGTCGTTTATTATGGGGAAATCCTTTTCACGCATACTTATAATATGGTCACGTTTAAGATTGACATAATCAAAAGGATTATCTTTAATAGTGTGAATCTGTGCAACGTGCGAACCCGTATATATACCACGTCTTTCAAGAATCTGTCCGCACACCGCCCCTGCAAAACACAGCGGAACGGTAAGACGTTCTGAAAAATGACCGCCGTCCCTTACATCGTTAAAGCCTTTATAGCGTACCGCTCCTGTATAGTCCGCATGACCGGGGCGTGCAAGTCTGCCGAGACTTGAAAAATCATCAGTTTCTGCTGAAACGCTGTTCTGAATCAATGCACAGAGGGGCGCTCCTGTAGTACGTTCATTATAGATTCCCGATATAATATGTGGCGTGGTATTTTCTGTCCGTAAAAAATCCATATCACTTTTTTTACGGTTTATTCTCAACATGAATCTGTTGATTTCGTCTGCGTCTATGTATTCACCCGCAGGAAGATTATTTATAGTTACACCTACTGCATGACTATGAGCCTCACCGAATAATGAAACAGAAATCCTGTTATTCCAGACTGATGACATTTATTTTACCTCCGAGCTTTTTATAGTCTTTAAAGAAATCGGGATAGGACTTCTCAACTGCCTCCGCACCTTTTATAATCACATGACCGTCTGTTCTGGTTGCCGCAACAGCAGCCGCCATTACTATACGGTGGTCGCCGTAACTGTCAACCGTACCGCCGTGCATAGTATGTGTAGGGCGTATAATAAGACCGTCATTGGTAACTTCGGCATTTCCGCCGATATTGTTTATAAGAGCGGCAGTAGTTTCAAGCCTGTTACTTTCCTTGATTTTCAAACGTTCCGCATTATAAATCACTGATTCCTCACTGCCGAACGATGCCAGCACCGCAAGAACAGGGACAAGGTCGGGAATGTCGGAACAGTCTGCACGAAAACTTCTGATATTCCCATTATAACACATACTTTCAATAATATCAAGCACTTTTTTATCACCCTGTACACTGTCGGGGTTAAGGTTTCCGATAGTTACGGACGAGCCGAGAGTATTGGCAACATAGAAAAATGCCGCCTGAGAATAATCGCCCTCAATTTTTTCGCTGTGCGGTCTGTATACTTGATTTCCTTTTACACGGAAACCGTTTTCCGTTTCGTCTACTGTCACTCCGAAACGTTTCATAACATCAATTGTAATATCCACATACGGACGTGATTCAAGATGTGAAGTAAGAACAATTTCAGAATCGCCGTCAAGAAGAGAAAGTACAAAAAGAAGACCGGTAATGAACTGTGAAGAAACATTGCCTTCTATTTCGTAAACACCACTCTTAAGCTGTCCGGACATGGTAAAGGGCATAGTGTTGTGATAATCGAATGTTATACCGTGTTTGCCGAGTTCTCTTATATATATATCAATAGGTCTTTGCGGAAGTCTGCCTCTGCCGTGAAATTCAGTCTCCACGCCGAGTGCCGCCGCAACAGGTATTATAAATCTCAGTGTAGAACCGCTTTCATTGCAGTCGATAACGGCTTTTTCGGGAAGACCGCCGTTGATACCCATTACGTGCTGTGTCATGCCGTCATGCTGTCCGACGGCAAAACCTGCTCCAAGTGCGGACATAGCATTAATAGTTGCCTCAATATCCTTTGAGTAATTTATTCCGCTTATATCCGAATGACCCTGAGCGAGTGCCGCACAAATCAAAGCCCTATGTGCCACGCTCTTTGATGACGGAATATCAACGTTTCCTTTAAGACGTGACGGAGTAATTTTTATATCCATTATAATTCCCCCATGATTTTTTCAAATTCACTTACAGAAGTTCTGCGGATTTCAGCCTTTCCGACCGTTCCGCATACTATATAATTTATATTTCCTGATTCACGTTTCTTGTCCTTTGAACAGTAAGGCAGAAGTTCGCCAATAGGTGCTTCTGTACCTGTGGGCAGTTCATAGGCAGTGAGACATTTTTTAAGTCTTTCGGAAAGCTGAGGTGCGAACTTATCGGTAATAAGGCACATTCCTACAGCCACGCCCATGCCGTGAGTATAATCGGTATAATTATGCCAGCCCTCAATTGCATGACCGAGAGTGTGACCGAAATTAAGAATCATTCTCTCGCCTCTGTCAAACTCGTCATTCTCGACAACATCACGTTTTATGTCAATACAGGTATAAACTATTTCGTCCATTATTTCGTCAACGTTTTCAAGCGTGTGACTTTCCACCATTTCAAAAAGCTTTTCGTCACGAATCATGCCATATTTGATAACCTCCGCCATACCGCAGGAAAGTATGTCGGGTGTAAGGGTTTTAAGCGTGTCACTGTCACAGATTACAAGCTTTGGCTGTCTGAAAGCACCGACAAGATTTTTTCCGCCTGATATGTCAACAGCAGTCTTTCCGCCTACCGAAGAATCAACCTGAGCAAGAAGAGTAGTGGGAATCTGCACAAAATCAATCCCCCTGAGATAACAGGCAGAAGCAAACCCTGCAATATCTCCGACAACTCCGCCACCGAGTGCCACAACAATATCAGACCTTGTTATATTGTTCGCACATAAAAAGTCGAAAATTTTTCCGAGAGTATTTAAATTCTTTGACTGCTCGCCGTTCGGAAAAGCAAACAGCGTACATTCAAAACCGCTGTTTTCAAGCGATTCAATAACAGTATCCGCATAGAGAGAACACACTATATCATCAGTGATTATGGCAATTTTACGTGATTCAGTCACGTTTTTTATATATTCTCCACACTTCTTTATGCTCCCCCTCTCTATAAGAACTTCATAGGGACTGCTTGTCCTTATACTGATTTTTTTCATAACAACCTCCATATTTTTCCATGAAATTATATCTATATTATAACATCTGCTTTTTACATTGTCAACATATTTTTACAATTAACTGAATACATTTTCCGTAAAACTATAGACATTAAGGCAGAAATATGTTATACTTTTATGGGAAGGAGAATTTTTTATGATAAATTCATCTGAAGCAGTTATGTCATGTATGTTATCGGCATCACAGCCGTCACGGACAGTCGTTCTTATAATTGTGATTTTCCTGTTTACAATTACTTTCATAACTTCAGCAGCCATAACATATAAGGTACGGAAAAAGAAACTTTCCGAAAAATCAAAACAGAACTTTCAGGATAAAAATTAAAGAAATGTCGGGAGAGTGATTTTTTACGTCCAGAGACATAGATATGTATATAAACACAGAATACTGCGGTTTCTATACTCTTACAACGATAGAAGAACATTTTGACGAATATGCCGAAAAAGCAGCTGAAATGGCACAACTGATTGAGTGGGACGAAATTATACTTTATGCAATTCTCGCTTACGACCACTGCACAGGCGGTATTCTGTCCGCAGACTTCATGCTTCTGCGTATGCCTTTTGAAAAGTACGCAAAGCTTTGCAGTGTAATTTCAGACGATTGCAGAATGTTTTTCAAAAAATAAAATAATCTGAAAACGGAGGATAATATGAATAAAAAAATATCAGCATTGTTGTCTGCGGTTCTTGCCGTCACAATGATACCATTAAACGTTTATGCGGAGGAAAACAACACAGACAATACAAAATATACCCTGACTTTCACGGATTTTGAGGGCAATGTAATGGAAACTATGGAAGTAAGCCCCGACGAAAAAATTGACTATTCCAAAATCGACACTTCTTCTCTGCACAGTCATCTTGATACTTACACTGAACAGGACTTCTATATGTGGAGTTCAACTCCTGAATACATAAATTCTGACACTGTTATAAATGCACTCTACAAAAGAGCGTCTATTTCAATTGACAGCGTTCCGAATACAACCGAATACTACACAACAGAGGGAAATGTTTCACTTGACGGTCTTTCCGTCTCTATTACACTTGACATACAGACACCCGTCACCGACGAAAACGGAAACTACTATACAGACACACAGACCGAAAACATAACTTCAAGCTGTTATGCGGAAATCTCATCGCTCGAAGAACTTTTTGCGGACGGAAACACCGCCACTGTAAATGTATTCCCCCCAGGAGACAATAAACCCATTGTGACATATGAGATAACTTTAATTGAAGAACCAATACCCACAAAATATACATTGACCTTTATCGACTTTAACGGCAATGTAATGGAAACTATGGAAGTAAGTCCCGACGAAAAAATTGACTATTCCAAAATCGACACCTCTTCTCTGCACAGTCATCTTGATACTTACACTGAACAGGACTTCTATATGTGGAGTTCAACTCCTGAATACATAAATTCCGACACTGTTATAAATGCCCTCTACAAAAGAGCAACCATTTCAGTTGACAGTATACCTCATAAAACAGAATACTATACGGCAAAGGGAAATGTTTCACTTGACGGTCTTTCCGTTTCTATAAAGACAGATACACAGACACCCGTCACTGACGAAAACGGCAGTTATTATGTTTCCACACATACCGAAAATATAACTTCAAGCTGTTATGCGGAAATCTCATCGCTCGAAGAACTTTTTGCAGAAGGAAAAACTGCATCTGTAAATGTATTCCCCCCTGGTGACGACAAACCCGTTGTGACCTATGAAATAACTTTATTCGACGAACTCGGCGACATAAACAATGATGGTCTTGTTGATACCGTTGATTCAGCTTTTGTACTCCGTGCATATGCCGATATATCAGCCCACGGAAATATGACGCTTGACGAAAAACAGGTGAAAATATGTGATATAAACAAAGACGGTTTCGTTGACGCAGTTGATGCGGCTGCTATACTCACATACTATGCACAAATATCTGCCGGCAATACTCCCGTATGGGAAAAAATTGTCCCTGCTCTTGCATAAACTGATTTTTTTGAAATATAATCAATCACTTGAATTTTTTTGATTTTTATATGTGTTAATTCGTACACCTGGCAGAAAAAGTCCTGTTCGGTTGTTGCAAGAGAAGTTTTTGGCAAGTTCCGAAAGTTGAAGTCCTTTTCACTCCGATTCTTCCAATCCAAAGGACTTCAACTTTTATTATTCCATATCTATTGCGTAAATTTTCTTTTTTGGGTCATATCTATTGACAACTCAGAATTTTTTTGAAAAATTTTTCAAAAGACCCTTGACAAATCTTCAATAATGTGATATAATATTAATCGTTGAATGTAATACAATTTAAAATCTTTTATGCGGATATGGCGGAATAGGCAGACGCGCTGGCTTCAGGTGCCAGTCGGGGCAACTCGGTGCAGGTTCAACTCCTGTTATCCGCACTAATCATAAAACCGCTGTATTTCGGAAATTCCCGATTTACAGCGGTTTTTTGTATTCAATTTAAAGAGTTTGTTTAGTATTGACTTTCAATGAGTATATCAGGTTCTATTTTTTTACAAATTCCTGACGTATCATAACCAAATCAAACACATCGATTTTATCATTGCCGTTAAAATCACCGGCTTTCCAGTCTTTAAGCGAACCATTTCCAAGAATAAACTTTTGTAAAGTAACAAGGTCAGATATATTAAATTCACCGTCCGCATTCACATCACCTGCGACAGTTTTGATTTCACTGTCTGCCGAATAAACTTTCTCATACATAGTTTCCGCCCAAAGCTGACGCATAGCCGCATAACCGTTATCAGCGGGGTGTACTCCGTCTGAACTTAGCAAATCAGGATTTTCACGGAAAAACGTTTCAAAATCAGGACCTTTTATTACTTGAGGATAATTTTCATAGATTTTTTCAATCATAGCGTTGTATGACGGTACATTATCCCCTACTGCCGATTCGGTGGAATACGGTATTTTCGGAATAACAGGCGTTTTTCCTGCCTCAAGTATCTTTTCGACCATATAGGCGACGTTTTCATAATATTTTTCTGTTCCTGACGGATTTCCCCATGCATCATTTGTGCCATAGGCTACACTTACATATTTACCTGGGAACGATTCAAGCCAGCGGTCGATATTCTCCGCACCTTCCGAACTTCTGATTCCACCAATACCGCCGTTTTCCTGAACAGGAAAATATCTGCTGTCTATCTGATTGACAAGCTCTGCAAAGCCTGTCCCATAACAGTTCATCATACCACACGCTGTAATTGAATCACCATAAAAAATCCAGCTGTCTGAAATTCCGTCAGATACATTATGAATATCCATATTTATAGAAGTATTACCGCCGTTTTTTCCGTCGTTTCCGGTAATGTTCATTCTTATCCAGTTGTAATCGTTCATATCAACAACGTGCTGACGTGAATGAAGTGTATTTCCTGTAACTGTTTCCACTACTTCCCAGCCGTCTTCGGGATAAACACCGCCGTCAGCAGAATTAACTTCAATAGTGTAATCAGACGGAATGCCGTTTGAACCTCCGCCAGCAACTGTGTAATCGAATGTTCCTGTGGCGTTATACCAGACAACTATAACTTTTTCACGCTGATTTTCAGGTACTTCCGAAAGGTCATAGGCAAGATAGTCAGCATCTGAGCTGTTCCAGAATGAAAAGTAATGTACATCATTTGCATAAGATGCCATGCCTGTCTGAGAATATGCAGGACAATCCGTACTTATTACGGGATTGGAATTGACTTCTGCAAAGACATTACCGCCTATACACGCAGAAGCAGTAATCAGTAAGCACATTACAGAAGTTATACATTTCTGAATGGATTTTTTCATTATAATCAGACCTCCTGTTTTAATTTATGTATTTTTAATAATAATACTTATTTTTATTATAGCATATTCAATCCGCAATTGCAACCAGAATTTTACCGCAGATTCCATACTTTTCAATTTTTTTATTCCAATAATAACTGACATAAAAAGGACGGATATAAAATCCGCCCTTTATTTTTTCAGCTCTGAATATTACCCTTTATAACGAGAGTGCTTACACCAGGCTGTACAGACCATACACCCGTCTGAGCGTCCTGTGTGAACTGTGCGGCAGGCACTTCAATCTGTCCGTTAAGAGTAACAAATTCGCCTGTTGTACTGTCATAACTGTAATTTGTTCCCTCAGCCCATGAAGTACCGTTGAATACTGCGGTCAGTGAATCAAGAACGGGACTGAAAACATCGCGGAAAATCACGTTGTCCGCAGGCACTGAAGCTGTGTTGCCGTAGTTCTCGATAACGAAAGTATAGGTTACTTCTCCGTTTTCCTGAACTTCCGTGGGACTGAGTGATTTGCTGATAGTAAGGTCAGCGGTATTGTTTGGTGTAATTGTTTCCTCAACGGGAATATCGGCAAAATTATTTCCGCTGACAACTGCCCTGTTTGTTATACTGCCGTCTGTACCGAGCGGTGCAAACTGATTTGGTTTTGCCGCATAAACTATTAAAGCGTTTGAATTTGCCGGAACATTTATATTTTCTATGGTAAGCGGATTTGTATCAGAAACTGTTGGAGCATTCTGCAAAACTCCGTTTACATAAAAGTTCACTGAATCGACAACATAAGTCAGCGGAACAACATCAGCCGTACTTCCTGCCAGAGTATATGAACCGAGATTATCGGTAACAGTTATATTATTGAAAGCAGTATTGCCGTTGTTGATAATACTGACTACAAAAACAACATCGTTGTCAGGCGAATAGTTATCCTGAACCGCATTTTTTGAAGCTGAAAGAACTTCAATTATCTGACCGGTTGTAACATTGGAACTTCTGACATTTCCGTTATATGACAACGTCGCCTGATTATAAAAAGTCGCCATAAAAATTCCTCCTTGCATTACTGGGAAATATTTTTCCCATAACATTATATGCAGGAGGATTAAAAAATGACATAAACAAAAATGCGGACATTTTTTAAGATGTCCGCATTCTGATTTCATTAAGCCTTGTCAACACTTCCGAAAAGTTCCATCTTTTCCTTAACCTTAGCCTTAATAGCCTCAAAACCAGGAGTGAGAAGCTTTCTGGGGTCAAATCCCTTGCCCTGCTTGTCCTTGCCTGCTTCGATGTATTCTCTTGTTGCGTCTGCAAATACAAGCTGACATTCTGTATTTACGTTAATCTTGGCAACGCCGAGAGAAATAGCCTTTGTAATCTGCTCGTCGGGAATACCTGTACCGCCGTGAAGAACGAGGGGCATTTCACCTACAGCATTATTTACAGCT
Source organism: uncultured Ruminococcus sp. (assembly GCA_947177755.1). Lineage (GTDB taxonomy): Bacteria > Bacillota > Clostridia > Oscillospirales > Ruminococcaceae > Ruminococcus. The sequence goes on from CAMWVV010000081.1 coordinate 10,857, forward strand.
TCAAGAGTTTCAAAGCTGAGACCTTCCCAGTTATCAGGGTATACACCGTGAATATTGCCGATACCTGCTGCAAGGAAATCAACGCCGAGGTCTGCAATCTGCTTGCACTCGTTCGGGTCAGCACATTCGCCCTTACCTACTACGCCGTCTTCTTCTCCGCCGATAGCACCTACTTCTGCTTCGATTGAAAGACCAAGCTGATGAGCAACGTTTACAAGTTCAGTTGTCTTTGCAACGTTTTCTTCAATCGGGAAATGTGAACCGTCGAACATGATAGAAGTGAAACCTGCCTTGATG
>CAMWVV010000082.1 GCA_947177755.1 uncultured Ruminococcus sp.
CTTCTGTATATTTGAACTGAGGTTTTTATTATTTTTACACAAAAACAAAAAAATATACCTCTTACATATTGATTTGAAAACGATTTTAGGGTATAATGAAAAATATACGATTTTTTTAAGGTGGTGCTGATTTTGGATATCAGAGCAGGCGATATTCTTACTATGAAAAAAAATCACCCCTGTGGTTCTGATAAAATGTATGTCATTCGTGCAGGTATGGATTTCAGACTCAGGTGTGTGAACTGTTCAAGGGAATTTATGGTTGCCAGAAACAAAATAGAAAAAAATATTAAAAAAATTCAGCATAAAGAAGAACAAGGAGATATTTAAATGTTTGAAAAACTTGAAGCAATGGAAGAAAAATATGAGGATATAAGCCGTAAGCTTTCCGACCCCGACATTGTAAACGACAACAGGATTTATACTCAGCTTATGCGTGAATTTAAAAATATGACTCCTGTTATTGAAAAATACCGTGAATATAAAAATGCACAGAAGTCATTCATTGAAGCAAAGGAACTTCTTGACGAGGGCGGTCTTGAAAAGGATTTCAGGGAAATGGCACAGGCGGAGTTTGAGGAATCAAAGGAAGCTATGGAAAATATTTCTCAGGAACTTAAAGTCCTTCTTCTGCCTAAAGACCCGAATGACGATAAAAACGTTATTATCGAAATAAGAGGGGGTGCAGGCGGTGAAGAAGCGTCGCTTTTTGCAAACTCACTTTACCGTATGTATACCATGTATGCCGAAACAAAGGGCTGGAAACAGGAAGTACTCAGTGCAAACCCTACGGAATTAGGCGGTTTCAAGGAAATAAGTTTTTCCATTGAGGGCGAGGGGGCTTATTCACGTCTGAAATACGAGAGTGGTGTACACCGTGTGCAGAGAGTTCCGGAAACCGAATCACAGGGACGTATTCACACCAGTACAGTAACGGTTGCCGTGCTTGTCGAGGCTGACGAAGTGGAGCTTGAAATAAATCCCACAGATTTGAAAATTGACTATTTCCGTGCAAGCGGAGCAGGCGGACAGCATATAAATAAAACTGAATCCGCTGTCCGCATAACATATCTTCCGACAAATGTTGTTGTTGAGTGTCAGGACGAAAGAAGTCAGCACAAGAACAAGGACAAGGCTATGAAAATTCTGCGTTCAAGGATTTACGAAGCACTTCAGGAAGAACAGAATGAAAAAATTGCGTCGGAAAGAAAAATGCAGGTCGGAACGGGTGACCGTTCGGAGAGAATCAGAACCTACAACTATCCGCAGGGAAGACTTACAGACCACAGAATAAATCTTACTATATACAGGCTTGAGGACATTCTCAACGGAAATCTTGATGAGGTTTTTGACTCCCTCGCAACCGCTGACCAAGCCGCAAAACTTGCAAATCAGGAAATATAAATTTATGGAAACTTTATTACTTAGTGAAAAACAACTTGAAACCGCCGCACAACTGATAAGAAACGGCGAAGTTGTCGGAATCCCGACGGAAACGGTTTATGGACTCGGTGCGGACGCTTCAGACGAAAATGCAGTGAGAAAAATTTTTGAAGCAAAAGGCAGACCTGCTGACAATCCGCTTATTGTACACCTTGCCGACTTCTCCGAGGCTGAAAAATATACATCATATATTCCGGAACTTGCACGGAAACTTGCGGATAAATTCTGTCCAGGACCTTTTACAGTAGTTCTTCCGAAAAATGATAATATACCGCTTGTTACGTCGGGCGGTCTTGATACGGTAGGTATAAGAATACCGTCCCACCCTGTTATGCATAGGCTTATTGAACTTTCGGGAAAACCGATAGCCGCACCGTCGGCGAATATATCGGGCTATCCCAGTCCGACTTCCGCACAGCACGTTATGCGTGACATGAACGGCAGAATTTCAGCAGTCGTTGACGGCGGACAGTCACATTTCGGCGTTGAATCAACTGTAGTATCTGTAGAAAACGGCGATACAGTTAGAATACTTCGTCCCGGCTGTGTTACGAAAGAAATGATTCTTGAAATATGTGAAAATGTCATAGTAGACAAAGCAGTTATCAGCGGTCTTGAAAAGGACGAAAAAGCCGTTTCTCCCGGTATGAAATATAAGCATTATTCGCCGTGTGCAGATATTGTCATTATAGATTCAGACCTGGAAAAATTTACGGAATATGTCGGAAATCATTATGGTGATAATGTCTATGCACTTATTTTTGACGGTGATGAAAAAAATTTCCCCTACAGATATATGACTTACGGTAGCGACAGTTCAGAACAGGCACATCTGATTTTTCAGCGGCTTCGTGAATTTGACGATATTCACGCCGAAAAAGTTTATGTGCGTACACCTTCTTTGGACGGTGTGGGGCTGGCAGTTTATAACCGTCTTATAAGGGCGGCAGGATTTGAGGTGGTAAGGATATGAATACTTTAAGCGGTATAACGGTGGTCGGTCTTACGGGACAGACAGGGGCAGGAAAAAGCACTGTTTCAAAAATTTTTGCGTCAAACGGTTTTGTTGTGATAAATGCGGATATTGTCGCAAGGCAAGTAGTTGAAAAAGGTTCAAAGTGCCTTGCCGAGATAGAGGAATTTTTCGGAAGTAACATTATAGACAACGGCGGAAACCTTGACAGAAAAAAACTTGCGGGTATAGTATTTTCGGACAAGACAAAGCTTGAAACGCTCAATACAATAACATATCCATATATCACAGGTGAAATTTTAAGGCAGATAAATGAATTTACAGAACATGACGAAAAACTTATACTTCTTGATGCTCCTACGCTTTTTGAGAGCAGAGCGGACGACTTCTGTGAAATTATAATATCCGTGCTTGCCGACGAGGATATAAGGGAAAAAAGAATAATTCAGCGTGACGGTTTAACGTCTGAACAGGCAAGAAAAAGAATGAGTTCACAGCTTGACGAGGAGTTTTTTGCAACTCATTCAGATTATATAATACATAACAACAGCAATATTGAAACAGTAAACGGAATAGCCAAGGAACTTTCCGACAAAATCCGTGACTGTTATCAGAATAAATAAAAGGGAGTGTTTTTTATGGAAACATCAAAGGTACTTAAAGAAAAGCTTTTCATGAAGAGAAAGAATGCCGTTCTCAGAATGAGCGAAGCGGAAATTGCCGAATGTGACAGTTTCTGTGAAAGCTATAAGGACTTCATGGACACGGCAAAAATCGAGCGTGAAGCCGTTGCCTACACAATCGAACTTCTTAAAAACAACGGTTATGTGGAATATACGGCAGGTATGCAGTTGAACGCAGGTGACAAGATTTACCGCAACAACAGAGACAAGGCAGTTATTATGGCAGTTATCGGAACAGCTCCGATTGAGGACGGTGTGAGACTTTGTGCCGCTCATATCGATTCGCCACGTCTTGACCTCAAACAGAATCCGCTTTATGAGGACAACGAAATTGCACTTTTCAAAACTCACTATTACGGCGGTATAAAAAAATATCAGTGGACTGCAATTCCGCTTGCACTGCATGGTGTTATTATAAAGGCGGACGGTGAAAAAGTTACCGTTAATATCGGTGAGGACGAAAATGACCCTGTTTTCTGTGTTACTGATTTACTTCCGCATCTCGCAACAGAACAGATGACAAGAACTGTTTCAAAGGCTATTACAGGTGAACAGCTTAATCTGATTATCGGTTCAAGACCTTTCAGGGACGACGAAGCAAGTGAAGTCGTAAAGTTAAACATAATGAATATTCTTTTTGAAAAGTACGGTATTACTGAAGCTGATTTTATCTCCTCCGAACTTGAGGCAGTACCCGCTTTCAAGGCTAAGGACGTTGGTTTTGACAGAAGTATGATAGGTGCATATGGTCATGACGACAAGGTTTGTGCATATACTGCACTTATGGCAACCGTTGACTGTAATAATCCTGTTCATACCGTTGTAACCGTTCTCACGGACAAGGAAGAAACAGGCTCGGACGGCAACACAGGACTTTGTTCCGCATATCTTGAATACTTCATTTCAGACATTGCCGAGGCTCTCGGCTCGGACGGCAGGACAGTTCTTTCAGCTTCGGAGTGTCTTTCCGCTGATGTTAATGCGGCTTTTGACCCGACTTTCCCCGAAGTGAACGAACGTAATAACTGTGCATACATCAACAAGGGCGTATGCATTACAAAGTATACAGGTGCAAGAGGAAAATCAGGAACATCCGACGCTTCCGCAGAGTTCACGGGCAGAATCCGCAGACTTATGGACAGTAATGACGTTATCTGGCAGACAGGAGAGTTAGGCAAAGTTGACGCAGGCGGCGGCGGTACTGTTGCGGCATATATCGCAAATCTCAACGTTGATACTATTGATATGGGCGTACCTGTTCTTTCGATGCACGCACCTTTTGAAATAGTTTCCAAAATTGACACTTATATGGCTTACAAAGCTTTTTCAGTGTTCATAAACGACTGATGAAAACAGCCTGAGATTAACTCTCAGGCTGTTTTTGTCTGCTTTTATGTCTGAAACGATATTCCTGTACATCATATTATTGATAACATTCATTATTGAATAGTATATTTTTCCCATAATTCCATGTGGATTTCCGAATTGTGAGCCGATATATTCTGAAAATTTACTCATAATATTTCACCTTAAATTAATAATATTATTTATTGTCAGAAAATTTATCAGTTACTTTTATTTTGCCGATAATGTGACTGTTGAAATTTTCCAGTTCTTCGGCAGGTATCCATAATTCTTTATGATGATTTTTTCCGACGGTATGAACTTCAAAATTTTTAATATATTCGTCATCAACTTCAAATTCCGTGACGTAACCCTTTCGGTCGGAAATTTTTGTATTCCATTTTTCAGCAATTTCACAGGCATACTCATGGTTTAGGACAGGATAAAAAATCGGCTGTTCCGGAAGTCTCGGCGGAAAACCTTTGTAATTGTTTTGTGCGATTAGTTCAAGTTCGGCAGTGCCTACTGGTCGGTATAGAATCATAGTTTTTATCTCCTTAATCTATGTAAAATTCTGTAAGATTGAAATTATCATCAATGAAGATAAAACGGAAAAAATCCTCATCAACAATCAACAGATAATCACTCACCCAGAACCATGTCTCATAATCATTAATAATATCTTTGTAGTTTCCGTGAATGTATATGCTGAAAATTTCCTCACAGCCGGACAGAAAACACAGCCAGACGCTATTATGTTCGGTTATGTCGCTTTTTGTAAGTGACGAAAAGTCAATTTTTGCAGGCAGTGAAAATGGCAGTTTGTCAATAAAGATTTCAATCCGACGGATTTCGTTTTCGTCTGCAAAACGGTATTTTTTCGGAAAGTCTTCTATACTGTGCATGATGTCGGATTTTATTTCATTTATACGCATTTCTTTCAGACGGCGTTTGTTTTCGACAAGTTTCCTGTTTAATAGTTCTTTATTCAAATTGGTCACCTTTTTTGCAGATTTATAAATTTTTGATTCATATTATTAATAATTATACATTATCAGACAGAAAAAGTCAAGAAAAAAGCCTGAGAATTTTTATATACTCAGGCTTTTGAAATTATCTGATAAATCTGTTGTCGTCCTTTACTGTGTAATTGTCAACATCTATTATACCGCCGTTTCCGCCATATGAGCTTTTGACTGAAAGAAAATCATACCCCCCTGCACCTATCATTACAATACCTGCTATAATACGTGTTGCGTTGCCTGCCGTCACGAGGTGGAAAAGAAGAGTACAGCCCAGTCCGAGAGCTGTTACCGCTAAAATTATATTCAGCACACGTGAGCCGACATTGGCAACAACTTTTCCGATATAGTCAAGACCGTTGAAAGCGAGAATAAGCCCGATAGTAAGCGGAATTATAGTCTGTACGAAATGCGGAAGAGAAGTTACCGCACCGCCGATAATTATTCCGATTACGTTAGGAACAACGGCAACGGGATTAGCTGTAACAAGCGACTTTATAATATTTATCACACAGAAAATTATTATAGCCGTTCCGATAAGGTAGAAAAGCGATGATATTATGCTGGGGAAAAAAGCGACGATTATCCCCGAAATGACAAGAATAATACCTTTTGCTGTACCTGTTTTCATAAAAAGTTACCTCCTGATTATATAATTATTTAAGAACAGTTATGAATTTCATGGTAAACTTGTTAATAAAATTTGACTGTTCATAAATTTTGCCTGAAAGTTCCGTAACGAATTTACGGCAGAATTTCACTTCTTCACTGTTCGGAGAAGTATTGCTGAAACCTGCTCTTAAAGAGATGTCCATGAAACTGCTGAACTCGCCTTCACCAAAAAGTTTTCCGCTCATATTTTTTTCGGCAAGTTCCGCAAATTCACTGAATTTCATATCTTCTTTACGTAGTTTCTGTGAAGCAAGAAGTTTTTCCGCATAGCTGTACATTGATACGGCTTTGTGTGAATTGTCGCCTGTTGTGAAATTTTTTATGCGTGAAGTTATAATTATTCTTCTTCTCAAGTAAGTTATTAAAACAATACCACCTGCTGAAATAATTACGACAAAGAATATTTTGAGTGATTTCGGAAGTGGTTTTGATGTGTTGCTTTTATTGTTATGTTTCGGGGAAATTCCTACAGCACCTGATGTAACGGTTGTTGTTACGGTGGTTGTCGATGGTTTTATTGACGAACGGCGTGACATTGTCTGTCGTTCGGTATTACGGACAGCGGTTGTTGTAATGGTTGCCGTGTCGGTTACGGTGTCTTGTGTCGTTGTTGTTCCCGTAACTATGGAAGTGTCTGAATATCCTGCCGTGAACTCAAACGGAACCCAGCCGTAGCCGTCGAGATAAATTTCAGCCCATGCATGACTTCTGTTGTCCTTTAAAGTGATAGTATACGTACCGTCACCGTTTGCGTTTTCTTCGCTGAAATCCTCGCCTACAATTACATATCCTGTTGCATATCTTGCAGGAATACCCGCCATTCTTGCGAGCATGACACCTGAAGTTGCATAGTGTATACAATAGCCCTTGTGGTTTTCAAGCAGAAAATAGTTTACAAAATCACGGTTTGACGGAGTTTTTCCGGGGCTCAGCGAATAGACGTTCTGTGAATCTATTCTTTCACGAATCATCGTGAGTGCCTGAAGTTTTTCGGACGCAGAATGTGCATTTTCGGCATACTGTAAAATGTCTGCATATGCTTCATGTACTTCTTCAGTATTCTTGTTGTCGGGAATCTGTAGATAGTTGTTATAGACAAATTCCTTATATCTCGTCTGAAGAAGCTGACCAAGAAGTACGTTTCCGTTTGAATAGACATATTCGTCATTGTTGAAAGGCATTTCGTTTTCTGTATAGAAAACATCGTCATAGTCAAAAATACCGTTTTCGGTGCAGTAGCGGAATACCTTGTCTCTCACTTCTTCATTGTAGACATTGCCTGCAAAGTAGATATTGACAGAGGGGTCAGCAAGATATGATGCGATAATATCATTGTTTACCGCTATGAATTTATATGAAAATTCGCTTTCATCTTTTCTTTTTGACGAAACCGTCATATCCTGATTATAAGTAAGATTGCCGAAATTGTCCGTACCGTAGGGAGCAAAACTCTTGTTGTCCCTGAGTTTTGACTTTATCAGTATAGTCATTGTAGGAGTATCGGGGACAGCGTTTCTTGCAAAGAGAGAAGCGAAATCCTGCGGATATACACCATAGTTCCTGAAATCAGAAAACAGTGGATTTTTATAAATACTGTCGCTGAGGTCAGACCATGAATTTTCGTCATATACAGAACCTGTATACTCTTTCAGATAAATCGCACCTTCATGTTTACGGTCAATGGTAACTATAAGGTCGGTGGTATTTTTGAATTTAAGCCTGTCTGTAGTTCCGAGCTTATGATTTTCATAAGTGAAGGAAAATCCGAACACGCTTGTAATTCTTGAAACACTTTCGGCTAAGTTTTCAAGTGAAAAGGAGTTTATGGCATCACGTATTTCAACACGCTTACGGTTAAGTTCGTCACTTCTTTTATATCCCGAAAAATTTATAATCAATGTGGAAACGGCTGTTATTATCAGCGTGGTTATTACTATAAAAAGACCGCATTTTTCGGTTACTTTAAGACGCATCTGTCTTTTAGGGAAAAAAACATTGTCTTTCCGCACAAAACCTCCGCTTCCTCCGTTTATTTCTCCTGTGTCAATTGTTGCCATTGCAAGAAGTGCAAGCCAGTATGCAACAGTAGTTGTACCCCAGAAAATCGGTACTTCTATACCGTTGTACAGTCCGACTTCAAGAATCGGGAAAGTTGCGAGAAGAGGAAGTATAGGATTAGGGTGATAAATTGTAAAGAAGTAGATGATTATTGCAAGCAGCCATATGCAGAATACAAAAAGTGTTGTTACAGACTGCTCTTCAAGACGGGACGGAAGTGATTTATAGTAATTTATTTCCGTATGGTATGAATCGCTGTAAACAATATTATACATGAATTTAAAGCCGTATGCGATACTTTCAATTTTTCTGTATGCCGCAAATATAAAAACAAGCACCGAGCCAAGCATGACCCATAATGCACGTTTTCCGATAAGTGAGAGGGCAATATAAAATACAGACATTCCGAATGCTGTAATTATAAGCATATTATGGTTGTAGCTGAAGTCAAACATTCCGAGAAACGACATTATAACCGAAACGAATCCCATGACAGCTATAAACACGGCTTCGGGCTTTCTGAGATTGGGGCGTTTTTTCCGTACAGACATTACAATACTGTCACATATGACAACGCCGTTATTATTTTGCAAAACCTTTTTTTTCATATTCAGTCCCTTTAAAGTTCGATATCTTTGATTGATGAAGTTATTCTGCCTATTACAACAGGTATTGTGTTGAGTTCCGAAAGTCCTGAACAGGCTTCGGCGGCAGATTTCGGAGATTTGACAACAACAACTGCGTTTCTTATATCAGCGTCAATGTTTTCTTCAATATAGTGCAGAACAGTTGTGTCTGGAACGGAAGTTATAAAAGTAAACGACGAAAGCGATATATTTGGATTTACCTGAAAATAACGCTCGGGCGGTTCACAGTAAAGATTGTCACTGACTGAAAGTATCAGATTACGCACAGTTACGGCGAGTACTTCTGGACTTGTTATACTGACTTCACTGAAATCTCTTGTTTCGGCGTTATAGTAAACTATTGTATGGATACGCTCGTTTTCAATCAGAAACTGTGAAACGGAAAGCAGTGTTTCAACCAGCGTGTCAAAAACGGGGAGCGTGTATTCAGAATCTTCATAGCATTTCAGATTAAGAAAAATCATGCACGGAACGTCAACGGGCATACTGTATTCTTTTACAATAAGCTCGTCTTTTTTAGAACTGAGTTTCCAGTGAATACGGTTGAGCTTGTCACCGTTTATATAGTCACGCAAATCAAAAATTTCTGACGGGTCGTCGCCTGCCGTGTTTTCTGAAAATACAGAACTTTCCTCGCTTTCACGGTCGGTATAGCTTATAGCACCGTTTACTTCGTGTATTTCGGGCATGACAGCTATTTCAGTACATATATTCTTTCCCATTCTGAATCTGAAAATCCTCAGAGGGTCGTAAATATCAATATATGCCGAACGGATTTTAAGTATACCACAGTATTTTGAACTGAGCTGGAAATTTATACGCTGTGTATTTCTTGCCTGAAGCGGGAACAGCATTTCAAATTCATTAATCTGATTATTGAAGATATTATAATACTCAATATGTGCTTCGGCTTTTCCTATCGGGAATATGCTTTTATTTACAACGCATAACTGTACAGGGAAAGACGAATTTTTGGGAGTAGTTTTGTTCTGCACCGCAAATTCAGCTTTTATAAGATGTTTTGTAATAAGAGTGGTGAAAAACATCACAACGGGAAGAGCGACGAAAATTATAAGAAGTATAAGTGAAAAGTTCCATACATAGAGTATGTAGAAAAATGCACATATGACTATCAGAATTAAAAACAGGATTTTTGTAAGAATCATGGCGGTTTACCTTTTGGAAATTCCCGGAACGTTTACAGACTTTATGATTTCTTTGATTACATCTCCTGCGGTAATTTCAGAAAGCTTTGCCTTTGAATTTAACATGACACGGTGTTCAAAAACGTCCCTGCATATATATGAAATATCATCGGGAATAACATAATCACGTCCCATAGCGGCTGCGATTCCCCTTGAAATGTTCATAAGTGCGAGTGTACCTCTCGGACTGATTCCGAGCTTTAACATGGGGTGGTTTCTTGTTGCGGACGCAAGTGAAACAATATATTCATATATCCTGTCATCAATATATATGTTAGAAACATATTCCTGAAGTTCAAGAATGAAGTCGGTGTCTGCAACGGGATTTACATTTTCAAGCGGATTGTCTGTTGACTTCGATTTCAGTATTGATACCTCACCGCTGAAATCGGGATAGCCCATACTTAGCTTTAACATAAAACGGTCAAGCTGTGAGTCGGGGAGATTATGAGTACCTGCCGAGCCTATCGGGTTCTGAGTTGCGATTACGGTGTAAGGTTCGGGAAGTTTATAGGTTACACCGTCAACAGTTATACTTTTTTCTTCCATAAGTTCAAGAAGTGCGGACTGTGTTTTACTTGAAGTACGGTTTATTTCGTCGGCAAGAAAGAGGTTGCAGAAAGCCACGCCCTCACGGAACTCGAATGTATTTGTACTTTTGTTGTATATGGAAAATCCCGTCACATCAGACGGCAGAACGTCTGGGGTGAACTGCATACGGTTGTGTTCGAGTGAAAGAGCTTTTGAAAAGGCGAGTGCAAGGGTGGTTTTTCCTACACCGGGAATGTCTTCAATAAGTACATGACCCTTACAGAGAATCGCCAGCAGAACTTTTACAATAATCTGGTCTTTGCCTATAACGGCTTTTTTCACTTCACTCAGAATTTTATTTATCTGATTGGAATAATAGTTTTTATTCATTTTTTATCTCCTGTTTTTTGTAATATTATAGTCTGAAAAACGGTACTGCCACAATGTTTTTGCAACAGTCCCGACAGTATTATTTCTTTAAAGGATTT
>CAMWVV010000083.1 GCA_947177755.1 uncultured Ruminococcus sp.
ATGAAGGTGAGATTCTGTCTTTCTGCCTTACTTCGGGCAATGTGGATGACAGAAATGAAGCTGTGATGGATTCACTGACTAAAGAAATATTTGGAAAACTGTTTGCTGACAGAGGCTATATTTCTCAGAAGCTGTCTGAAAAACTTCTGAAAAAAGATATTACACTTGTCACAAGAGCAAAGAAAAATATGAAAAACAAGCTGATGGATTTATATGACAGACTGATGCTCCGTAAACGTGCTGTAATTGAATCTGTTAATGATTTCCTGAAAAACATCTGTGATACAGAGCATTCCAGACATCGCAGTGTAACAAATTTCCTTGTCAATCTGGTTTCTGCTCTGGCAGCTTATTCCTTTCTGCCTAAAAAGCCCTCTGTCTGTTCCGCTTCTGATATGACAAAGGGCTTTTTATACCTATTCGACTGATTTTTTCTGTCGAACTCACGTTGCTTAACATCATTGACACGCTCACCGACAAGGGCGTTACCCTCGTCAGCCACAAGGAGAACATCGACACCGATACACCTACGGGGAAGTTTATGCTCATGGTCTTTGTAGCTCTATCGTAATTAGAGCGTGAGCAGCTCAAACAGCGACAGCGTGAGGGCATCGAGATTGCCAAAGCACAGGGCAAGTACACAGGCAGAAAGCCTATCCCGATTGATTGGGAGAAATTTGGCAAACTATATGGGGAATGGAAAGCCAAGAACATCACGGGCAGGGACTTTATGCGAAGAATGGACTTGTCAGCTAACACATTCTATCGCCGTGTTCGTGAGTATGAGGACACGCAAGGCATCATAGCGGATATAGGGAATCCTGCACCCGAAGAAGAAAATATTCCGACCGCCGAGCCGTATCAGCTTTCCTTGCTCAATGAACAGCACCCTATCAGCGGAACGAAAACGGCTCAGGATTGACTGTAATGACTTCGGGCAGAAATTCCCCTATAAAAACAGCGATCTCTCAGAAAAGCTCTGAAAGGTCGCTGTGTGTCGAAGCTGCCGTCATCTGAAATGCTGATCTCACAGATGCGGCATCATCTGATTATCCCCCAAAGTATATATATATCTGTGTAGTGCAGAACACAGAAAATATAGGTTAATCCATTAAAAACCTTGCCATAAATTCGTCTATGGTGTATTTTGTTTCATCACCGGGGATCGTTACATAATCATAGGCTTTATTTGCTTCTGCAACCGGGAATACACCATCCGTCCACATAACACTGCCTTCTCCTGTGACCTTCGTAAACCAGTTCTTTATATTGCAGTCGGCGTTAATGTAAGCAAAGCCATAATTTGCTGCATCATTGTTGATCTTGTATACATAGGTCTGATGAATGGTGTTACCGTCCTCTCCATTGAAAACCGCAATATATCTGCTCTTGATTCCATAGGGATCAATTGTTGTCAATCTCCACTCTACACTGTCAGCATGATAATTTTTCTTTGGGATGATCACTACGCCGTGTAATCCATTTACAACATCACATCCCTCTTCATCCAGCTTGCAGGTATAGTCGATAATCAGTTTGTTTTTGTTGTACGATATATTATCGATTGAATAATTATATCCCGTACTTGGCAAGTAGATTGCTTTAAGCAGAAGAACATTGTTTTCAAAGAAATCTTCATTGTATTTTGACTTCATGCTATTCAGCCTCTGCTCTTTGTCCTCTGGATATATCTGTTCAATATAATCTAATAATTCTGATGTTGAAGTGATGACAGTATCTGGATTATCACTATAAGCAAGCTTTAACAGTCCTTCACTATATCCAGTCATGGAAATATAAAAATCAGAAGCAACCTCGTGTCTTTTTTCAATAAGTGCTTTTTTCATCAGACACAGGTCAAATACATCGAGCTTACCGTCCATATAGAGATCGGCAGCCATCCAATTATAAAGATTTACATCAGGTACATTCAAAAGCCACTTCTGGAAAAGCACAACATCAGCAACGTTGAATGAACCGTCACCATTTACATCGCCATCCGCAGGCGCTATATCACCCATAAGCGGTGGAAGCTCTTCCTCTGTTGTTGGCTCTGGCATATCTACACCGGCTGTTGGCGGAAACTCCTCCTCTGTTGTTGGCTCTATCCATTCATCAGTAGGCAATAGTCCACCGTCCACTGGCGGAATCTCTGGCTCTGTCGTAGAAATGGTTTCGTCTGGAATCATAGCCTCACCTGCTGTCTGAACTATTTCCTCAGAAGATGCTGAAATTGCACCAATACCTGCAACAGTACCAATAGCTACAGAAGCTATAAGTGCTGTTATTTCTTTTGTAAACTTTCTCATAGTGTTTTACCTCCTTTTTCTTTAGATAAAATTTCGAGGGCTGTAAGAATATGTACTTGTTCTTCAAGGCAAGCTGCTTCTGAAATGTTCCTTACTGTACCTGTTGTCCCCATTTTTCGGCAGGCACATGAATTTCGGCAGTATTTGGATATCTCGCAGCCTTCACATCTTTCTGCCATCATTGAATAATCAGGATGAGCTGATCTGACCTTTTCAGCTTCAATCCCTGCATAAACATCACCACACTGGTATTCCTGTTTATTCTGGAACTGTATACACGGATAAAATTTTCCGTCCCAGTTTATAAACAGCTTCTTTTTGCATATTTCACAGGTGTTTCGCTTATCTTCCTTTATTGTTTTCTTTTTCAAAGCAAGTTCATATACAAAAAAATCTTTTATTTCAGAAATTTTCTTCCATTGTTCTCTCAGAATATCTCCGAAGCTGTCAGGATCATCAGGAACAAGAAATGCATCCATTGCCGCTGATACCTTTTTCACACCAAGACTTTTCAGATAAATGATGTTATCGTATAAACAGGGGAGAGTCTGTTCTGTATAGACAAGCTGAACCAGTGTTTCCGGTTGGTACTTCAAAAGTAATCTGAGATTGGTATCAAGAAGATTTGTATCAGCACCACGCTCCGTACATTCAGAACCATCGTGAGACATATTGATAATAACCTTCTTCTCTGCACACCATTTTATAAACTCTTCGTCAAGGAGAGTTCCGTTTGTTGTGATAACAAACTGTTTCGCCTTAAGGTTTTCACAGAAATACTTCACAGTATCCTTGTAGAGCAGAGGTTCTCCTCCAAAGAGATATACAGTTCCTGCATCGCCTCGATGATTTACAAATTCTATTATCCGATGCATTTTTTCATCAGTGATGCAGCCATACTCCGTATTCAGATGTCTTTCATAACAGTAACTGCATTTCAGATTACATCTGTTAGTGATGCTTATGGTGTAGTCCAAAAAATCACCTCTTCTTATCCATAATTTTTTATCTCATTTAATTCAATCTACTCATTCATATAATATAACGAATGAAAAGTCAAAATGTGCGGTTAATTTTTGAGATTTTTGTTAATTTTTTGTGAATTTGTGTTTCAGCAAATTACTCTGCCTAAAGACAATTTGATGTTTAATATAATTCGATTTACACAAGCAATCCGAGTATCTATCTTCTACTAATTATTATACCACACCCTGTTGAAAAAATAAACATTTCAAATCTTCAAAGTTTCTATTATTAAGGATTTGCAGATTTAACCTCTGTCATCATCGTTGCTTCGTCCTTTCGATTATCTCAAATACTACAGTTGATTATATACGGATATAAAGCTGATTTGAATAGAGTGTCCTTAACTATTTCTTACAAATATGAAGAATTACATCGCTGGTTTGACGAACAAGCGGGGGTGGACTTTTGGCGGTGTTTATGACAATATGTAAATTTATTTTTCTTTATACATCTCCCTATTAATGTACAATTCTGAAAATACATGAAGTCAAATAACTTGAAAATTAAAACCGCTATTAGCCACTCCCACTCCCATTGTATCAGATGTCTTTACAGCATGATTTTCTGTATAAAGGCAGAAAAAGTAATTTCTTTCTTGAAAATATCGGCGAACTTGTCCGGAAAGTCAATGCAAGTCCGAAGCTGAAAGTTATCAAGCCGTATGTATACAGTGCGGTACTCAGCAGAAAACATAAGCTAATGACAGACCGTAAAAATTACAGTCCGAATTTTGCGAATATCTTTGAAAGAACGAATTACAAAATAAGGTATCGTCTATACTTTTCTTTTTCAAACGGAATATTGGATTTCTCTTCAGCAAACAAAGGTCAGATACATCAAGTTTTTTGTACTTACATAAATCTAAGGCTTCTCTATTGTCTTTTAAGAACCATAGATTTTTAACTAAAGTTATTGACTATTTGTGCAGATTGTGGTATCATTATAATAAAAATTTGCTCTGAAATAAACGCTCAGAAGAATAATATCAATCTACAATGTAGTTGAGATTGCTGAATACTTAAGTTGTTTTAGTGTAAATCCTGAATAAATAATTATCGAAAGTAGAGGTGCAATTATGACCATACTCTCAAAAAAAGAAATGTCTGAGGAAGATATAAAACTCAATTTTATTACTCCTGCTATCCTTTCCAAGTGGGATAAGGACAGGATTACTATGGAAACAAAGATAACAGATGGCATGATTTGCCTGAATGGTAATTTTGTTCATAGGGATAAGAAAAGTGCGAAATATGCTGATTATGTACTCTATTGGAACAGCAGTTTTCCAATAGCTATTGTTGAAGCCAAAGATAATAAACATAGTGTTTCATTTGGCTTACAGCAAGCTATTACATACGCTCAGATGATGGATGTGCCTTTCGTTTACAGTTCAAATGGTGACGCTTTCTATGAACATGATATGCTTACAGGTACGGAGCGTGAAGTTTCACTTGATGATTTTCCCACACCTGATGATTTGATAAAACGTTATAAAACAAATGCTAATGGTGGAAAAGGTCTTTCTGAAAACGAACTTGCTGTTATCAATCAACCCTACTATTCAAGCCAAAAAACCTATGAGCCGAGATATTATCAGCGTGTAGCGGTAAATCGTACTGTTGATGCGATTGCTCGTGAGCAGGACAAGCTTCTGCTCGTTATGGCTACAGGAACAGGCAAAACATATACGGCATTTCAAATCGTGTACCGTCTGCTTAAAAGCGGTATGAAGCGAAAAATACTATACCTTGCCGATAGAAACATTCTTGTGGACCAGTCGGTTCAACAGGATTTTGCCCCTCTTGAAAAGGTAATACATAAGATTAATGTTGCAAGGGACGATAAGGCAACTATCACCTCTCATCAGGTTTATTTTTCGCTGTATCAACAGCTTGTTGGTGATGACGATAAGGAGCATTACTCTGAATTATTTGATAAGGATTTTTTTGACCTTATCATTGTTGATGAGTGTCATCGTGGAAGTGCCAGAGAGGACAGCAGATGGCGAAGAATACTGGAATACTTCTCGTCAGCTTCACAAATTGGTATGACAGCTACTCCAAAGGAAACAACCTATGTTTCTAATATTGATTATTTTGGTGAGCCTGTCTATGTCTATTCCCTTAAAAATGGTATAGAAGACGGTTTTCTTGCTCCGTTCAAGGTTATCAGCATAACAACGGATATCAGCGACGGCTGGAGACCGTTAAAAGGACAGCGTGACTATTATGGCAATGAAATTGAAGACAGGATATATAACAACACTGACTATGATTATAATATTATCATCGCTGACCGCATCAATCAGGTTGCACGTGAAATAACAGACTATCTTGTCAGCACTGACCGTATGCAGAAAACCATTGTGTTCTGTGCAACAGAAGACGCTGCTGAGCGTATGCGAGTTGCCTTGACGAACTTAAATGCAGATATGTGTGCGAAAAATCCCGATTATGTAGTGCGTATCACTGGTTCAGATGATTACGGCAAACGCAAACTCGATTATTTCATATCTGTTTCCTCTCCGTTTCCGGTAATTGCAACTACTTCAAAGCTCTTGTCAACAGGTGCAGACTGCAAAATGACAAAACTTATCGTCCTTGATGAAAATATCGGCTCTATGACGGAGTTTAAGCAGATAATCGGCAGAGGAACAAGACTTCGTGAGAAAGAGGGAAAAACACATTTTGTTGTTATGGATTTCAGGGGTGTAACACGGCTGTTCTATGATGAAAATTGGGACGGTTCGGTTGAAATCAATACTCGTTATCACTCTCCTGAACCGAAAGAAGGTACGGGTATAATCGTTGATCCGCTCCCTCTGCAACCTATACCATACGTTGATGTCAACGGCTGTGTGGTACATATCATCAATAAAGTTGTATCTGTATATGATTCTGACGGAAAACTCCTGCGTCACGAAAATATCATAGATTACACAAAAACAAATATTTTAGGAGAATATGCCGACTTAGATAATTTTATCAGAAGTTGGAAAAGCGAAGAAAATAAAAAAACTATATCTGAACTTTTTAAGGAACATGGCATTGATTTGAAGACGTTAAAAGAATCTCATGGTATGAGCGATATTGATGATTTTGATTTTATCATTCATGTTGCCTTTGACAAGAAACCGCTTACCCGAAAAGAACGTGCCAATAGTGTGAGAAAACGTGATTTTATCAGCAAATACAGCGGTATGGCAAGAGAAGTTATTGAATCTTTAATTGATATGTACTCCGATGAAGGAATTTATCAGATAGAAGATACACAGGTATTAAAGCTCAATCCGTTTATCAGAATGGGTAAGCCTGCGGCAATAGTAAAGTTGTTTGGTGGAAAAGAAGGCTATTTGCAGGCAGTTAAAGAATTAAAACAAGAAATTTACAAGGTGGTTTAAGAAATGAGTAGTTTAAGTAATTTTGTAAAGAGATTACGAGATATTATGAGAAATGATGCAGGTATTAACGGCGATGCACAACGTATCGAGCAGATTGCCTGGTTACTGTTTCTTAAAGTCTACGATACAAAAGAAGAAGACTGGGAATTTGATGATGATGACTACAAGTCAATAATTCCCGAGGAATGCCGTTGGCGAAACTGGGCGGCAGACGATGGTAAGGGCAGAGCTGTCACGGGTGATGATTTGCTTGATTTCGTCAACAATAAACTGTTTCCTACGCTCAAAAGTATTGAGGTATCAAATACCACACCTGTCAACAAGGCTATTGTCAAGACAACATTTGAAGATACTAACAACTATATGAAAGATGGTGTCCTGCTCCGACAGGTAGTAAATGTTATCAACGAGTTGAAACTTGATGATTATCAAGAAGCTCATGCTTTCGGAGAAATATATGAATCTATTCTCCGAGAACTTCAAAGTGCAGGTTCAGCCGGTGAATTTTATACTCCCAGAGCCGTGACCGATTTTATGGCACAGACCATTAATCCGAAAATCGGCGAAAAAATGGCAGATTTTGCTTGTGGTACAGGCGGATTTATCATAAGTTGGCTGAAAGCTCTTGAATCACAGAAAAAGACAATCGAGGACAGAGAAGCTTTTGATACATCTGTTTATGGTATCGAAAAGAAACAGTTTCCATATATGCTGTGTGTTACAAATCTTCTGCTTCATAATATTGATACTCCACGTATATATCATGATAATTCGCTGTTACATGATGTCCTTGACTATACTGAGGACGATAAGTTTGATGTGATACTCATGAATCCTCCATACGGCGGAAATGAAAAGAATGAAGTAAAGAATCATTTTCCGGCTGACCTCGCAAGCAGTGAAACGGCTGACTTGTTTATGTCGGTCATTATGTTCCGCCTGAAGCAGAACGGCAGAGCTGCGGTTATTCTGCCTGACGGTTTCCTGTTCGGTACGGATAACGCTAAGTTAGCTATTAAAAAGAAATTGCTGTCTGAATTCAATCTGCACACCGTTATCCGTATGCCACATAGTGTATTTGCTCCCTATACTTCCATTACTACTAATATTCTTTTCTTCGATAATACAGGCTCTACAAAGGAAACATGGTTCTATAGGTTGGATATGCCGGAAGGTTACAAGAATTTTTCCAAAACAAAACCCATGAAACCCGAACACTTCGCACCTGTTACGGAATGGTGGAATAATCGTACAGAAATACAAGTCGACGGTTTCGACAAGGCAAAGAGATATACCGCTGAAGAACTTGCAGACAGAAATTATAATATTGACCTCTGTGGTTTTCCGCACGAGGAAGAAGAAATACTCCCTCCGAAAGAACTTATACAGCAGTATCAGGAAAAACGTGCAAGTCTGAATGCGGATATTGACCGTATTTTGAAACAGATTACTGATATACTCGATATCAGCGATACGGAGGACTTGTCATCGGTTATTAAATATGAACAAGCCGAAACTCAGCTTGCAAAGCTGAACACAGATTTTCCAAAAGCCTTAAAAAAATCTATACTACAAGAAGCCATACAGGGCAGACTCGTTCCGCAAAATCCCGACGACGAACCCGCAAGCGTACTGTTAGAGCGTATAAAAGCTGAAAAGCAGGAACTTATAAGGCAGGGTGTAACTTTACACTCAAAATACAAAATTTTACAGACAAAATACAAAAAATAAAACTCACAAATTTACAGAAAGTAAAACGCATCTACATTATGTTATATTATTAAACACCTTTGTCGCAACCACACATAATTTTTAGTTATAACGTCTAAAGTTTGGTGGTTTGTGTGACTTGATTTTCACAAAAATGTGAGTTATAATGTGTGTGCGGATGAGATAAGAAATACGACAAATTCAGATGGATTATGTATTTTTATTTGTTCGCAGTGTGAAAAAAGCCCTAATCTTGTCCGCAAAACAAAATGCTTTTTCCAAAAATCCAATAAAATTTTCAAGTAAAGGAGGTAAAACCTGTTATTGAAACTCTATAATACATCAAAGTATGATGTTAAAAATTCATAGTGTTTATATTACGAAAGGAGGTTGCACTCAAAGTTTCAATAACAGGCACACATTATGATTAACTTTAATAACAAAGTACTCATCGGCAGTCAGAGTACCATGGGTACAAAAATAGCCAACGAACTTTCAAAGTTCGGTATCTACACGTCAACACGCCAAAGCTTTTCTGAGGAAACTCTCAGAAAACACAACGCTGTCCTCATCGACAACACTGCTGAGGACATGGACGAAATCATTGAAACGGTTGTTTCAAATCCGACCTTGAATGTCAGAACATTCGTTCTGACAAAAGAAACAGAACAATCAATCTACGATAAAAACGGTGTCCTTTTTATATCGGAAAGCCTCGAAACCGAAAGCATTTGTGAGCTAATCCGGCACTGCGTCGAAGAGGTCAACACACACAAACGCCTTGAAATCGCTGCTTCCAAAATGCTTCTGTACTATGGTGTGCAACCCAACTTGAAGGGGTACCGATATCTTGTTGAGTCGGTTACTATGGTAGCGGAAAATCCTGATTTTGCTTTTGACATTAACAAAATGCTCTATCCAGCTATCGCCGAAATCCACGGCGTTAAAATAGCAAGCGTGGAGCGTGCCATAAGGACTGCCATAGAAGCAGCTTATGCAAGAACCAAAGCTGAAAAGTTTGAAGAGCTTTTCAACTACTCGACCACAAAGCCATGGAACTCTGAGTTCATCGCTGTTGTGGCTGAAAAAATCAGAATTGGCTTTGTATCATAAGCCTCTAAAATAATGTAAAAACGCCCCTGAAAGACTGCTTAAAAGGTCTTTCGGGGGCTTTTTTTTATAAATAAAAAATCAAGAGCAGCCCTGCGAATGCGGGGAAAATACTAAAAAAACCCCTTAAAATCGCCCTATAAAAAGTATACATAAATTCTGAAATTTGTCAAATTTTCTTCAGAAAAAACTTGATAATCACTAAATTTTGTGATATAATATATTACAGAGAGGAGGTAAGGAAGTTGAAACGATTTTTAGAGGCACTTATGTATTGCGTTGATTTTATCAATGACAATGCGGAAAAAATTGAAGAAGCCCTTAAAAAGCTTATATCCCTGATTGGCTGGGTAGGCTTCGTAGGATTAGCGATTAAAGGACTCTTCGATATATTCGGTTAAAAGTGCATAAGAGTGGGGATTTCCTGAAAAGGAAGTTTCCCACTTGCCTCAAAAATATTATACCATACTTTCGTTTCAATGTCAACATGAAAGATACGATCATTGAATTAAAAAAGGCTGTACACAGATTAATGCCGAAACTGATTGAATGGCTTGGAATTTGCTTTGCAGTTTTCTTTGCCGTATATGCTATTATAAAGGGGGTGATGTAATTGAATCTCCAGCAAATAAAGACTGAAAAGAGGCTTACGCTCCAGCAGATAGCAGACATGGCCGGACTGCCGAAACGCACCGTTGAGCAGACTATATATCGTGACACATGCTCGGTAAAGACCGCCATAAAGCTTGCCGATGCCCTTGGTGTTACTCTTGATGAGCTATGCCGTAACAGAACCGATGAAACAGAATAATAGAAAAAAAAGCCCCTGACCCATTAGGTCAGGGGCTTTTTTTGTATAAATAAAAAATAATTTTTTAAAAATTAATAATTCTTGATTATCAGTTCCTTGTACATACCTTTTGAAAGATTATTCTGACGCTCTGTGGGAGCAATTTCAAAGTTTTTGTAAAGCTCACGTATGTATTGACTGTCGTTGTAAGACAGTATAAAACGCCCTTTAATCTCCCCTAAAACACCCCTTAAACGCTCATGGTCACCGTGCTTGAAAACGCTTTCATAATAGCGTTCCGTGGAACTGTATGGCGGGTCGCAGTAAAATAATGCTTTCGGGTGGTCATATTTTTTTATTAAATGCTCAAAATCCATATTCTCAATGACAACGGTTTCAAGGCGTTTTTCGACCTGTTCCAGATAGTCTGGTGAAAGATTGCGTTTTCTGCCGCCGAATGTCCGCATATTAGCACCGTAACTCAGCTTAGTTAAAACATAAAACATCGCCGCACGCTGAATGTCGGTAAATCCACGTATTTTCAACTTTTCTTTGATTTCGTCGAACACCTCACGTGCGTTAAAGTAGCCTGAAATTTCACGCTGAAGCTCTGCACGGTGATAT
>CAMWVV010000084.1 GCA_947177755.1 uncultured Ruminococcus sp.
ATTATATACTAACATATTATAATATTATGAAATAATTGTCAATAGAGTACGGAATTATTATTAAACAGACACAAAATATCACGTTCCGACAATATTTTATTATTATATCCTGACAAATTATAAAAAACCCGTACCGATAAACAGTACAGGTTTTTAGTTATATAATTTGTTTATTCGCTTCTTACAATAATTACCTGACTTGAAACCGCATAACTTTGTGTGAAGTCAACATTTTCGGAGCGTTCGGGAGTTACGGAAATTCCTGCTATTCCTATATCTGATTCGCCTAAGTTGACTGAAGTGATTACTGCATTGAAATCCATGTCTTTTATTTTAAGCTCCATGCCAAGCTCGTCGCATATAGCCATTGCCATATCAACATCAAAACCTACTATTTCACCCTGTTCAACACTCTCGTAAGGCGGAAACTCGGCATTTGTCGCCATAACAAGAGTACCGTTGCGGTGTACGTCTGATTTCGGAGTATATGATTGATGGTCGGGATTATTTCCAATCCAATGTTTTGATATATCGTCAAGTGTGCTGTCATTTTTCAGTTTGTCAATAGCACTGTCAAGTTTTTCACCAAGTTCGGTGTTTCCTTTTTTGTATGCTATGGCATATTCTTCTTCATTGAACGGGTCAGAAAGAATTTTGAGATTCTGACTGTTGTTAATGAGTTCCTTAGCGGTGAGTTCGTCAATAATAACGGCGTCAATCTTTTTTTCCTCTAGAGCCTTGACCGCACTGCTTCCGTCCTTGTACTTTTCAACTTTTGCTTCTTTTATATCGTTGGCGAGAATGTAGCCTGTAGTACCGATTTGTGTGCCGATTGATTTACCTTGAAGGTCGTCTGCATTTGTGATATTGACGACTTCTTCTTCTTGGTTAAGACCACAGCCGTTCAGACATGAGGCAGTCAGAATAAATGCGGACAATAAACTTAAGGTTCTTTTCATAAAAATTTCTCCCTGATTAAAATTTCTTATATGATTTATTATTGGTTTTTATTACTATATATTATTTTACTGTTTTTATGACAAAATGTCAAGTTTTATTATGTAAAAATATTACATCTGACGGACAGATAAAGAACTGTTAGTTTTTTTCACAAATCTGTCATGATATTAACTTGTATTTTACACGTAGAAGTTATATTATCTAACCCAGTTAAATAAAAAGGAGGGATATTTTATGGCAAGTCGTGAGTATACTGTAAGTGTTATGGAAAGACTTCATGAAAAGCCGTCTGAAGATGTTTTCAGAAAATTCAATGACGATAATGCAGGAATAAGTTGTATGCTTAAATATCTTGAAGAAGTCGGCAGACCTGTTTCGGCAGGAGAAATAAGCAGATATATGCACGTAAGCACGGCAAGGGTTTCTGTTCTGCTACGTAAGATGTCGGAGAGGAATTTTATAATCCGTGAAAACAGTGAAAAAGACGCAAGACGGCTTATGATTTCGCTTTCTGAGCAGGGGAGGGAAGAATGTCTGAGACGCAGGGAGGAAATGATTAATATTTTCAGTAAGATTATTGACAGAATCGGTGCTGAACGAATGGAGGAATTTATAAGCGTTTCACACGAGATAAAAACGGTTGTGAATGAAGAAATGAAGAAGCTTGTAAAAGATTAATTTCAAAAGATTGTCTGACAGTGTCAGCAGTCGGAAAGGCGGATATTTATGTTTAAGATTTTCAGGAATCTGAAGTCCCGTGATATAGGTTTTATACTTATATGTGCGGTGCTTGTTGTTACTCAGGTATGGCTTGACCTGACTATGCCCGACTATACGCAGAAGCTTACAGAATCAGTTTCGGCAGGCGACATAGATATGGGAGTGGTCATGAAAAATGGCGGAATGATGCTTCTTTGTGCTGTCGGAAGTATGGCGGCGGCTATGTTCTGCGGATTTTTTGCGTCACAGGTTGCGGCGAATTTTGCCAAAACCCTGCGTGACAGACTTTTCGGTCATATACTTAAATTTTCAAACACAGAGATAAATAAATTTTCAACGCCGAGCCTTATTACGAGAACCACAAATGACGTAGTACAGCTACAGATGCTTATTGCAATGGGTATGCAGATGATGATAAAAGCACCTGTAACGGCTATATGGGCAATTGCAAAAATATCCTCGTCAAGTATAGAGTGGACTACTGCCGTTCTTGTATGCGTGGGAACAATTGTCTGTATGATAGTAATACTTCTGATTATTGTTTTCCCGAAATTCAGGGTTATTCAGAAACTCACCGACAACCTTAATGATGTTACAAGGGAAAATATCAGCGGTGTACGTGTTGTACGTGCATTCAATGCTGAAAAATATCAGGAAAAGAAATTTGAAAAGGTAAACGACGAAATAACGAAAAATCATCTTTTTACAATGCGTGCAATGGGCTTGATGATGCCTATAATGATGATGGCGATGAACGGTCTTACACTTGCTATTTATTGGGTTGGTGCTTATCTTGTCAATCAGGCTGAAATAATGAACCGTGCGGAAGTAATAGGTGATATGGCGGCATTTGTACAGTATGCTCTTCAGATTATGGGTGCATTTATGATGCTTGTCATGATATTCATTATCATGCCGAGGACTATGGTTTCCGCAAAGCGTATAAATGAAGTACTTGAAACAGAGCCTTCAATAAGCTATAGGAATGAAAAGATAAGCACTTCAGGACAGGGAAAAATTGAATTTAAAAATGTTTCCTTTGCATACTCCGATTCAGGAAAACCGTGCCTTAAGAATATAAGTTTTGAGATTGAATCGGGTGAAACGTTTGCCGTTATCGGTGCAACAGGTACAGGCAAGTCAACGCTTGTTAATCTGATACCGAGATATTATGATGTTACAGGCGGCGAAATTCTCATTGACGGTAAAAATATAAAGGAATATTCCGAAGAACAGCTTGAAAAGACTGTTTCCGTCGCACCGCAGAAAGCTGTTTTGTTTTCGGGTGACATAAAGTCAAATATAACTTATGGCTGTACGGACGGCGTTAAGGACGATGATGATAGAATAAAACGCTCTCTTGATATATCAAAATCAGACTTTGTGAACAACCTTGAAAGCGGTATACATTCCAAAGTCGCACAGGGCGGTACAAACTACTCGGGCGGACAGAAACAACGTCTTTCAATTGCAAGAGCTGTGTTTAAAAATTCACCCATAATGATTTTTGACGACACTTTCTCGGCACTTGACTACAAAACAGATATGCTTGTGAGAAAGTCGCTCCGTGAACAGCTTTCGGATACGACCGTGATTATAGTTGCACAGCGAATCGGTACTATCAGAAATGCCGATAAAATACTTGTTCTCCACGACGGTGAGATTGCAGGTATCGGAAAACATGACGAACTTCTTGAAAATTGTCCGATTTATAAGGAAATTGCACTTTCGCAGTTATCCGAAGAAGAATTATCAGGAAAGGAGAGTGCTTGATATGCCGCCTATGAGACCAATGATGCAGTCCGGTCCGCCTGAAAAGGCTGACATGGGAGCAATAAAGAAAATACTTGTATACTGTAAATGTTATATTCCTGCAATTATTATTGCACTGATTTTTGCCGTCGGAGGTTCGGTGGCTACCATTATAGGACCTGAAAAAATCAGTGACCTTATGAACGAAATCACGGCAGGAATCATTACAGGTATTGATATAAAAGCAGTTGAAAAAATATGCTTCACACTTGTTGCGATTTATGCAACGGGTGCGGTTCTCAATTACGGACAGCAGTTTATTACAGCTACTGTAACACAGAAAACATCAAAACGTCTGCGTACAGATATTGACGAAAAAATAAACCGTCTGCCTCTCAGTTACTTTGATACAACTACAAAAGGCGATATTCTTTCAAGAGTTACAAACGACGTTGACACTATCAGCCAGACCCTTTCACAAAGTTCGGCAAATTTAATCAGTTCGCTTGCTTTGTTTGTTGGAGTAATATATAAAATGTTCCGCACAAACTGGATTCTTGCACTTGTTACAATAGTATCGTCACTTCTCGGATTTGTTTTCATGTCGTTTATTCTGAAAACGTCTCAGAAATATTTCAATCGCAAACAGGCGGATTTAGGTATTATGAACGGACAGATTGAGGAAATTTACACTAATCATAATATTGTCCACGCTTTCGGTGCAAAGTCTCAGGAAAAGGCAAAGTTTGACGAAGTAAACAACCGTCTTTATGATTCAAACTGGAAATCACAGTGGCTTTCGGGCATGATGCACCCTGTTATGCAGTTTGTCGGAAACCTTGCATATGCGTTGATTTTTATTGTAGGCGTTATATTTATTGTCAATGACAATGATGCTGTTACGCTCGGTACTATTATGGCATTTGTAATCTATGCAAGGCTTTTTTCACAGCCTCTCGGAACGTTCGCACAGTCTCTTACATCTATACAGCAGGCTTCCGCAGCGTCAAAACGTGTGTTTGAGATGCTCGAAGCGGAGGAGCAGGCAGACGAATCCGAAAAGACCGCAAAAATCAGCAATGTTAAAGGAGATGTTGAATTTAAAAATGTAAAATTCGGTTATTCTCCCGAAAAAACCATTATACATGATTTTTCCGCAAAGCTGAAAGCAGGACAGAAAGTCGCCATTGTAGGACCTACGGGAGCAGGTAAGACGACTATGGTAAATCTGCTTATGCGTTTCTATGAAATAGACGGCGGTGACATTCTTATTGACGGAGTGTCCACAAAATTCGTAAAGCGTGAATATGTTCATGATATGTTTGATATGATATTGCAGGACACATGGCTTTTTGACGGCACTATCCGTGAAAATCTTGTCTATAACAAAGAGGACGTTACAGACAGTCAGCTTGACGAGGCGTGTGAGGCTGTAGGTCTTAAACATTTTATCGAAACACTTCCGCAGGGTTACGATACCAGACTAAATGAAGCACTTAATCTTTCCGACGGTCAGAAACAACAGCTTACAATTGCAAGAGCCATGATAAAAGATGCTCCCATGCTTATTCTTGATGAAGCTACTTCTTCTATAGATACACGCACAGAGCTTGTTATTCAGAATGCTATGGATAAGCTTACGGTCGGCAGAACATCGTTTGTAATTGCACATCGTCTTTCAACTATCAAAAACGCTGATGTCATTCTTGTAATGAAAGACGGCGATATTATTGAACAGGGCAGTCACGATGAACTTATTGCAAACGGTAATTTCTATGCTGAATTATATAACAGTCAGTTTGTTATTGCATAAATAAAAACAGCAAGCCGTCTCCGCTGAAATGGAACAGGGGACGGCTTTTTGTGCTGTGTAGGAAATTTAAATTATTTCGGTTACCCGATAAATATATTATAACATTTAGTCTGTATTTTTGCAATATCGGGATTTTTTATAATTTGTCGCAAATTGTAGAATGTGAGTATTATTTTTACTTTTTGGTCTGATAATTCAGAAAGTCTTTAATTTGTTTTTGGAGGAATATATAAATAATCAGCAATATTTTTATTTATATTCCTTGTATGTTCTCCCATGAGTTCCAAAGAACGTGAGTATGTGATATATTCGTTCCACAGATATTCAAGCAAAGTTACCTGCAAAAGATTTTTTGTTTCCGTGTCCCCATACTCTGCAAATTCCTCATACATACAGAAAACTTTTTCAAGTATGGGACTTGTTTTATAGTCGTCCTGCTTAAGAAGTTCGGTAACGAGGGGATTGAGAACGTTTCCGAAAAGACAGTGCGGAAGATTTTCACCAAGCCATTCATTTTCCGCAACTACAGAATCTTTCAGTTCTGGAAACCGTGAACACAGAAAATCACAGTCAAGAGAATTATAATTTATAGTCATCAATGTTGTTCATTACAGGAATATCTGCGATAGGTGTTGACTGGTCGGGATTGCTGTCGAATGTTCCACCGAATGCTCCGAAGTCCATACTGAAATTATCAGTTTTTTTAACAACAGGTTGTTTAGCCTTGACCATTTTAGGCGGAGGTGTCGGAGTAGGTATTTCGGGTTTCGGAGGCTGTGGCGGGTCGGGTTTAGGGAGAGGAGGCGGAGCAGGAATATTATTATTGTTATTACTGCCGTTATTTGTATAATAAAGAAACTTATCCTGTGGTTTTTCAGTAACAGGAGGTATATTGTTCTGACGATTATAAATACTTTGATTCGGTGTAAAATTTATCTGCTGGGAATACATACTTTGATTCTGCTGAAAATTCATCTGCTGGGAATACATACTTTGATTTTGTGGAAAGTTCATCTGTTGAGAATATATATTCTGACTTTGTGTCATATTGATACTGTTTGCATTATTGACTGCTGTCTGTTCGGGAACAGTTATATTTTCGGTTGTTGATTCTTTCTGCGGATTTTCCGTACTGTTCATATCGCGGAAAGAACGTGTGCCGTTATATTTAAATTTTCCTGTATTTTTCACGGAAATCTGTCCGTTTATGTCTTTGAAATTCATGTGTCATACCTCTTAAAGTCTCGGGTCAACAGGTTCGCTTTCAAACGCAAGTATGCCGAAAACACATTCATGTACCCTGTAAAGCGGTTCATTCCGCACAAACCTTTTCAGTGATTCCATACCCAGTGAAAATTCTTTCAATGCAAGATTTCTCTTTCTTGAAAGTGAACGTTTTTTCAGTCTTTTCAGATTTGAAGATTCAAGGTATTCTGCACCGTAAATGATTCGCAGATATTCACGCCCTCTGCACTTTACGGCAGGCTGAAGAAGTTTTGTACCCTGTTTAGCTGTGTAGTATTCAGGTTTTACAACCATTCCTTCACCGCCTGAAGAAGTGAGTTTCTCCCACCATTTCACGCCGTTTTCAATGCTTGTTTCGTCATCTGTGTCAACACATATATATGGGGTAGCCATAAAAACAGGGTCGTTTCCACTGATATATTTTTTGATTGTTTCCATGTGCCATATATGCTGTTGATTGTCAAAAGTTTTTCCCTCGCACGCAAGTATATGAAACGGTGCTATTCTGAAATCGTCGGTTGATTTTACAGTCCAGCAGTATTCCCTGTAGGAATTAATATACTTGTCGATAGAATCTTTTTTGAAACGGAATTTTTCAAGGACTTCATTAAGGTTGGTATTCTGTCCCGAAGTTTTTTCACTGACTTCACAGGCGTTATTTGTTCTCTGACAGGCTTTTTCAAGCAGTTCAACCGCTGAGGCAAGTACGCTGTGTCCTGCATTTCCCACGGGTGCGTACTGTGTTTTAATAAGTCCCTGTGCCTTTTCCGACCACGGCATAAGTTCAGTATCAAGACATACCCAGTCCGTGTCGAAATCATTCCAGAAATTATTGTTTGTCAGAACGTTGTCAAGCCTTTGAAGCAGTTCATTTTCTGTTTCGGCGTTGTCAAAAAAACGTCTGCCTGTTCTTGTGTATATAATACCGACAGTGCCGTCATTTATGCCGAAACGTTTCTTTGCGGTTTCTGTACTGTGGCATAAAACTATTACCGCCCTTGACCCCATGTGTTTCTTTTCACATACTACATTTTTTATATCATTTTTTCTGTAGTATTCAAAAGCTTCTAAGGGGTGTTCAAGCCATTCGTCAATTTTACTTGTTTCGCACGGTGACATAGTTGGCGGCAGATAGATAAGCCAGTGTGGGTCAGCGGCAAAACGTGACATTATTTCCAGTGCGGCAGCGGCGTTGTTTTCGTCTATGCTTACGGACGGAATAAGTTCTGTTGTAAGATGCATTTTTCCTTGAAAATCACCGACTGTAAGCATATCGCCCATGTCGGAATTTTCGTTTATATCAAGAGGCTTGACGGGTTCGTAGTATTGTTTGTGTGCGTCAACGCTTATAAATTCTCTTTCGGGATAACGCATGGCGGTAAGTTTTCCGCCGAAAACACAGCCCGTATCAATACAGAAAGTACCGTTTACAGCCTGTACTTCCTTTGACGGCGTATGACCGTATACAATAGTTGCCCGTCCTCTGTAGTCGGAAGCCCAGTCAAGACGCACGGGCAAACCAAATTCGTCAGTTTCTCCTGTAGTTTCGCCATAAATACAGAATTCTCTTACACGTGAAGAACCACGTCCTATATATTCCTGTTTTATGCCTGCGTGTGCAACGACAAGTTTTCCGTCGTCAAGAACATAGTGACTTATAAGGCTGTCCATAAAGTCATGAACTTCTTTTCTGAAATCCTCACTTTGCTGTGCAAGTTCTTCCGCCGTTTTGTCAAGACCGTAAGTAAGACCGACTTTTTTTCCTTTCAGATACTTTACAAGTTTTACGTCATGATTTCCGACAACTGCAAGGGCATTTCCCGATTTCACCATATTCATGGCAAGTTTCAGAACTTCCGTATTATTTGAACCTCTGTCGCAGAAATCGCCGAGAAAAACGACTTTTCTGCCGTCGGGGTGGACGGGTATGCCGTTTTCGTTTCTTATATATCCGAGTTTGTCAAGCAGTTCACTAAGTTCTTCGTAACAGCCGTGAATGTCACCGATAATGTCAAAAGGACCGTGTTCGTTCTGTTTGTTGTTCCAGAGTTTTATACGGACTATTTCGGCGTTTTCAATATCTTCAACGGAGTTCAGAACATACACATATCTGAATCCCTCACGTTTGAGATTACGTATACTTCTCCGCAGGTCGTTGCAATGATTATGGATAACTCTTTCAGGAAAACCACGGTTTTCACGTGCGTTGTTTCTTTCCATTAAAACTTTTTCGGGGAGATTAAGAACTATTGCAACGCTGTGGACATTGTTTTCACGTGCGATGTCAATAATCTGTTTTCTTGCCGACCGCTGTAAATTGGTAGCGTCGATTACAGTAAGTTTCATAAGGTCAAGACGTTTTTTTACTGCATAGAAAAGCAGGTCAAAAGCTTCATGGGAAACGTTCTGATTGTTTTCGTCGTCTGAAATCATTGCACGGAAAAAGTCTGATGACATTACTTCCGTAGGTCTGAATTTTGTATTTGCAAAGGTAGTCTTTCCGCTTGAAGTTGCCCCGACCATTGCAACAAGGGCAAATTCGGGTATATCTATACGCATTTTGTAAACACTCCCATCTGTGTCGGTGTACCGTAATTTTCGTCATAATCGCCGATACCGCTTATTTTAACTGTATACCCGAATGTTTCGCATATATGCTCAGTCCATTTTCTGAACTCATCTCTTGTCCACTCAAAACGGTGGTCATTATGACGGAGCGAATCCGTTTTCAGAAAATCATAATTTTGGTTGTATTCCCTGTTTGGTGTAGTAAGAACGACCGTTTTAGGCTGTGCGAACTCAAATAATGAACGTTCAAAGGCGGGTATTCTGAGCGGTTCGATATGTTCTATCACCTCAATAACACAGGCACAGTCATAACCCGAAAAACGTTTATCCCTGTAAGTAAGTGATGCCTGCATAAGAGTGAGTTTGTTTTTTCTGTATGACTGCATGGTATCATAATGAAGTCTTGTTTTAGCCTTTTCGAGTTCGTTGACAGAAACGTCTGCGGCGGTTACTTTCTGTATCTGTTTTTCGTTGAGCAGAATTTTAGTAAGACGACATTCTCCGCACCCCAAGTCTATGACACTTGTCGCACCGCTTTCAAGAACGGCATTTTTTACTGCCTCCATACGTTGAGTGTTAAGCGAAATTCTGCGGTTCTTTACTTCTTCCGAAATATTTTCTTCTTCTGTTTCCTCTTCAGTCGGTTCACTTTCAAGCAGACGGTCGATTGCTTTATGTGCATAACTTTTTTTCATAAGGAAATAGAGGAAAACTATTTCGTCACGTGCAGGGTGAGAAGCGAGCCATTCACCGCCGTGAGAAAGAAGCTTGTCAATTTCGTCCTCACTGATGTAATAATGTTTCTGTCTGTCAAAAACAGGAATAAGCACATAAATATGATTAAGAAGGTCGGCAAGCCTCACAACACCGCTTATTTCAATGTTTATATACGGACTTTCCCCCCATTCCTCAAATTTTTCGTCGAGGACTGTTTTTGAAGTTTTCACGGTATATCCGAGCGGTTCAAAGATTTTTCTTGCAAATTCGTCTTTTCCCTGAATCATGTGAATACAGGCGGTAAGTTTAATTGGACTGTCTGCGAGTTCCTGTTTTTTGTCGCACCGACCGTTCATGGCAGTGCCGAAAATACGTGAAATTGCCGTACTCATAAACGAAGAAGCGGTATAGGGACGGTCGTTGACGTAATCAAAAAGACCGCCGTCTTTAGAACCGAGTTTACCTTTTGCGAGGTCAATCGGATTGATGTCCAGCAGTAAAACGGCTGTAGTTCGTTCGTCGGAAACTTCCGAATAAAAGACATAAGCCATGCCCGAATTAAGTTCAAACTGCTGTGAACGGTAAGGATTTTTATGCAATAAATAGCCCAAATCCTGCGTATTTTTTCCTTCGTATGTGATTGTTAAAAGCAAATATTTTCACTCCTTTAAAAAAATTTCTCCTCCATAGCTGACATAATTATATCATATATTTTAAAGATATGCAATAAAATTTTCATAGAAATTTGCAGATAAGTATTGAAATACGGAAATAAAAGTGATACAATAGTTTGCGGTATAAAAATTTTATAGAAAGAAAGTGGTTTTTTATGGACAGAATATCATTTTTCAGGGATTTGGCGATAATAATCGTATCTGCAAAACTATGCGGACTTATTGCCCAGAAACTCAAAGCACCGCAGGTAGTCGGCGAAATTATAGCAGGTCTGCTTATAGGTCCGAGCTGTCTTGGAATTTTAGGCGGTGCAGACTATGCAGGGGCAGACTATCTCTCGCTTCTTGCGGAAATCGGCGTTGTCATGCTGATGTTTTCGGCAGGTCTTGAAACAAATATGAAAGACTTGCTGAAAACAGGACCTAAAGCGTTGCTGATAGCCTGTGTGGGCGTATTCGA
>CAMWVV010000085.1 GCA_947177755.1 uncultured Ruminococcus sp.
CACATATAAAGCTTTAAAAAAAAAGAAAAATACAGCGTTTTTACAAATATATACAATGTAGTCTATATTTTTCCGTATAAATGTGTTATAATGTTATAAACAGATGAAATAAAGAAAGTATATTATATTATCAGAACAAAGGAATAAAAATTCATCGGTTTTTTTCGGACAACGCCGCACCGAAATTTTTTTGCCGACCGTTGAAATGCTGCGGCAGATTGGAGTTTGAAATGTCTAAACAAAGTCAGATAAGCAGAGAAAAAAGTATCCGCAGAACAAAAACATTATTTGAGTTATTTCTTACCGTTTCCATTATAGGTGCGGGCGGATATATTATCAAGGGTATTGCTGAACGTTCACAGCCAGTCGGTACTTCACAGTATTATGCAGAACCCGAAACATCTGAAGAAGAACCCGAAATCCCCGACCCTGATAAAGTCATCTATGAAACATATAATGTACCCACAAAAGACAAGTTTCACGGAAATCTGATTCTTGTCAACGACAATTACCGTTATTACAGCGGTGATGAAAAACTTGTAAGCATAAGTGAAAAAAATGAAGAAAAGGGGCGTACTCTTTTCAGTGCGGCAGACCCAAGCGAAACGGACAAAATGATGATTGTCGAAGAGGTTTATGAACCGATGGCGAGTATGATTTTTGACTTCTATGATGCAACGGAAATTTCAAACATACTTATATATGGTGCATATCGTTCAACCGATTTTCAGCAGCAGTTATATGATGAAGACCTTGCAATGACAGGTGAAGAAGAATCGACACGTGTTGCAAAAGCAGGTTTCAGTGAGCATGAGTCGGGACTTGCCTTTGATATAACTACTTATCCCGATTATGACTATCAGGGTGAGGGCGAATATGTATGGCTTACGGAAAACTGCTATAAATACGGTCTTATAATAAGGTACGCTGAAGATAAGGAGCAGATTACAAAAATTCAGTCTGAACCATGGCATTTCAGATATGTCGGTATTCCGCACGCATATTACATGACAAAGAATAATTTGTGCCTTGAAGAATATATAGATATGATTATTACAAAATATTATTATCAGGCTAATGAACATCTTGAATTTACGGACGAAAACGGCAATGAGTATGAAGTGTATTTTGTACTTTCGGACGATGCGTCTGATGTCACAACAATTCCAGTGCCTACAGGTAAAAAGTTTGAAGTTTCGGGTACGAATGTAAACGGCTTTATAGTGACTGTTTATAAGAACAAAGATACAACACAGCCCGTTACAGAACCGCCGACAGTTACCGAAGAAGAAAGTGAAGATAGCGAAGAAGATACAGACGAATCAGAAAACGTCGAAACCGCTGAAGAAACAACAGAAGAATAACAGACAAAAAGTATTTTATGCTCGTCAGTGTATAAATCCCTGCCGACCGTCAGCGGTTTGCAGGGATTTTCTTATGTCATAAAAGCAAGGAATAATTTGGTTATTATGTGCATTGACATATTATCTGATACAGGTTATAATTTTAATATAATATATGAAAGGTGGAGTTTGATGAAAACAAACAGAATTATTGCAGACATTATGGCGGTGTGCCTTATGGGCAGTGTGGCAGTTATTCCGAATAATATCGCTCCGTCGGTATCATTGACGGCAAGTGCAGAAACATATGAAAATTTAACATATACATTTTTAGAGGACGGCACTATTGAAATTACAGGCTGTGATAAATCTGCAACGGAGGTTGTTATTCCGTCTGAAATTGACGGAATAGCTGTGACAAGTATTGGAGATATGGCATTTGGTTCATTTGAGATTGGTCGTCGTAAAAGTTTAATATCAGTAACAATACCTGACAGTATTACAAGCATTGGTGAGTGTGCATTTTATGGCTGTGAAAGTTTGACATCAATAACAATACCTGAAAATGTAATAAGTATTGGCGATTGTGCATTTCAATACTGTGTTAATTTAACATCAGTAACAATAACTGATGGTGTTACAAATATTGGCGATGCTGCATTTCGCTATTGTGGCAATTTAACTGAAGTAATAATTCCTGAAAGTGTTACAAATATTGGAGATGAAGCATTTTTTTTAACACCATGGTTGTCATCTCAATGTTCTGAAAAACCTTTTTTTATTGTAAATAATATTTTAATTTCTTCGGGTACTGAATATTTAGGTGATATTGTGATTCCTGATAATGTAACAAGTATTTGTGGACATGCATTTGCGGATAATGGTATAACATCAGTAACACTCCCTGACAGTTTAAAAAGTATTGGCTATGCCGCATTTAATTGTTGTTCCGATTTAACAGAAATAATAATCCCTGACAGTGTAACGAATATTGGCAGTTGGGCTTTTGGGTCTACGGACTTAACATCAGTAAATATTCCTAATTGTATTACAAGCATTGCTGAGCATACATTTTATAATTGTCAAAATTTGAAATCGGTAACAATTCCTGAAAATGTAAACAGTATTGATGAAAATGCATTTTCTAATTGTGAAAATTTAACGGAAATAACTATTTTAAATCCTGAGTGTAAAATTTATGATAGTAAAAATACAATTTCAAATGGATATGATTTGGAAACTGAAAATTGGGAAGGCTATTTCAATGGCACAATATATGGCTATGAAAACTCAACCACACAGGCGTACGCCGAAAAATACGGCTATAAATTTGAAGTTATCGGCGAAGCACCCGAAAAGAACACAGCAACAGGCGATATGAATGGCGACGGCGATTTTAACGTATCTGATATAGTGACTTTCCAGAAATATATTTTAGGCGGTTCAGATACGGAAATTTCAGACCTGAAAAACGCTGATTTGAACAGTGACGGATTATTAGATTCTTTTGACCTCGTTATGATGCGAAAAAAATTAATTGAAAAATAAATTTCTTAAAACCCTTGACAAATCTGAAAATCTGTGATATAATGTAAAAGCTGTGATTTTTACAGCACATATCGTATTCTTAAGACAGCTGGCAGGTTTAAAGCCATAAGTCCCGCCGAGGAAATGCTAATGATTTTTATATGAAAATTATCATTGTCCTTGTCCGCTGTCGGTCAGGGACATTTTTATATCCGCTGAATACGATTATATATTTTATTCGGAGGTGAATACAAAATGCCAAGTAATTCTGTACTCGAAGCCAAGAAGGCTAAGGTGGAACAGCTTACAGACCTCATCAAGAACTCTGTTTCAGGCGTTCTCGTTGACTATAAGGGTATCACTGTTGAAGAAGATACAAAGCTCAGAAAGGAACTCCGTGAAGCTAACGTAAACTATTTCGTTGAAAAGAATACACTCCTTCTCCGTGCTTTCAAAAACTGCGGTATCGAAGGTTTTGAGGAGGCTCTTAACGGTACAACTGCTATCGCTCTCTCAAATGACGACCAGACTGCTCCCGCAAGAATCCTCGGAAAGTTCGCTGATAAAGCAGGTGAAGGAAGATTCAACCTTAAGGCAGGTTACGTTGAAGGCGAAATTTATGACCAGGCAGGCGTTACTGCTCTCTCAAAAATTCCGTCAAAGGACGTACTTCTTGCTCAGCTCGTCGGCTCACTTCAGGGTCCTATGCAGAAACTCGCAGCTGTTCTCGATGCTCTCAAGGAAAAGATGTCAGAAGAAGAAGCTGCATAATTACTGCTGTTTCGTTCACTGCAAATCCATTAAAAGTCGCATGACGGCTTGATTAAAAAATTATAATAAAAGGAGATTATTATCATGGCTTCAGAGAAGATTACTAAATTTGTTGAAGATATCAAAACTCTTTCCGTTCTTGAACTTGCAGAACTCGTTGATGCAATTCAGGAGGAATTCGGCGTAACAGCAATGGTTGCTGCTGCTCCTGCTGCTGACGGCGGAAACGCTGCTGCTGCTAAGACAGAATTTGATGTTGTTCTTACATCATTCGGTGATGCTAAGATGGCAGTTATCAAGGTTGCTAAGGAAGTTCTTGGTCTTGGTCTTAAGGAAGCAAAGGCTGTTGTTGAGTCTGCTCCTAAGGCTATCAAGGAAGGTGTTTCCGAGGCAGAAGCTAACGAAATCAAGGAAAAATTCGAAGCTGCTGGTGCTTCAATCGAAATCAAGTAATTTTATTACTGATAATTACATCAAAACTGCACTTTCGGGTGCAGTTTTTTTAAAATGAAAGGCGTTTTGTTATGAGATATACAATTATAGGACAGACAGTTCCCGCAGTTGAGTGTGAACTTATGGCAGGCGAATCAATGTTCACACAGTCGGGCGGTATGATATGGCAGACAGAGGGAATAACTATGTCCACGAATGCAAGAGGCGGTATTGCGAGAAGTCTCGGCAGAATGTTCACGGGTGAATCAATTTTCATGGCTAACTATACAGCAGACAGAGACGGTGCAAAGGTTGCATTCGGTTCTACAGTTCCTGGAACAGTAGTTCCTGTTGACGTATCAATGACGGATATTATCTGTCAGAAAGGTGCTTTTCTGTGTGCGGAACAGGCGGTAGACTTACAGGTTGCTTTTACAAAGAAGTTCACAGCAGGACTTTTTGGTGGTGAAGGATTTATTTTACAGCGTATTTTCGGCAAGGGAACTGTTTTTCTTGAAGTTGACGGCGATATGGTGGAGAGAAATCTTGCTCCCGGTGAAGTTCTCAAAGTAGATACGGGAAATGTTGTTGCATTTGATTCAACTGTACGCTATGAAATCGAAACGGTAAAGGGTCTCGGAAATATCTTTTTCGGCGGTGAGGGTCTTTTTCTTACAAAACTTACAGGTCCTGGAAGAGTTATTCTCCAGACTCAGAACTTCAATGACTTTGCAGGAAAAATTATTGCAAAAATGCCTCACAAGTCATAAAAAATGCTCTGAAACTCCTGACAAATCTGAAAAGCTGTACTCTTTCGGGAGTACAGCATTTTTCGTTAATTCACACTTGACAAATTCCATATTTTATGATATAATTATAAATATTATAAATCAGAGAGGAGCTTTTATATGAAAAAACACTATAAATTTATCGCCGGAATCATGGCTGTGAGCATTGTTTTTGGTGTGGGAGTTATTCCTGACAGTATAGCTCCTATTGTATCAATCACGGCAAGTGCAGAAACAATAAAATCAGGAGCTTGTGGTGAGAAGTTGACGTGGGTGCTTGATGATGAGGGAACACTTACTATCAGCGGTACGGGCGATATGACAAATTATGCCCCTTATTTTAATGTTGGTCTGCCACCTTATCATTCTGACAAAATTAAAGAAGTTATTATTGAAGACGGAGTAACAAGTATTGGCGATTATGCATTTTATGGTTGCAGTAGTTTAACATCAGTAACAGTATCTGACAGTGTTAAAAGCATTGGATATGGTGCATTTTATGATACACTATGGCTTGAAGAAAAACAGGAAGAAAATCCGCTTGTTATTATAAATAATATTGTGATTGACGGTCAAAAATGCAGTGATGATGTTGTTATTCCTGACGGTGTGACAAGCATTGAAGATTATGCATTTTCTGATTGTAGCAGTTTAACATCGGTAACAATACCTGACAGCGTGACAAGCATTGGCGCAGCTGCATTTGATGATTGTAGTAATTTAACATCAGTAACAATACCTGACAGCGTGACAAGCATTGGCATTAATGCATTTAATCGTTGTAGTAGTTTAACATCAGTAACAATACCTGACAGTGTTACAAGCATTGGCAGTGGTGCATTTTTGGGTTGTAGTAATTTAACATCAGTAACAATACCTGACGGTGTAACAAGCATTGGCGGTAGTACATTTTATAATTGCAGTAATTTAACATCAGTAACAATCCCTGACAGTGTTACAAGCATTGGCGGACGTGCATTTTATAATTGCAGTAGTTTAATATCAGCAATAATCCCTGACAGTGTGACAAGAATTGGAGATTATGCATTTTCTGATTGTATCAGTTTAACATCAGTAACAATATCTGACAGCATGACAAGTATTGAAGATTTTACATTTTCTGGCTGTAGTAGTTTAACATCAGTAACTATACCTGACAGCGTAACAAGCATTGGCATGGCTGCATTTTGTAGTTGTAGCAGTTTAACATCAGTAACAATCCCTGACAGTGTTATAAACATTGGAGATAGTGCATTTGGTAGCTGTGGCAATTTAACTAAAATAATAATCCCTGACAGTGTTACAAGCATTGGCGATGGTGCATTGTACGGCTGTGGAAATTTAACTGAAATAACTATTTTAAATCCTGAATGTGAAATGTATAGATGTGGAATTTACGATGGATACACGAAAAATTACCTTTATGCCACAATATATGGATATGAAAACTCCACCGCACAGGCATACGCCGAAAGATACGACTATAAATTTGAATCTCTCGGAAAAGCTCCTGAAAAAATTACAGCTACAGGCGATATGAACGGCGACGGAGAATTTAATGTGGCAGATGTAGTGGTTTTCCATAAATATATTTTAGGTACGTCAGATAAGGAAATTTCAGACTGGAAACAGGCTGATTTGAATTATGACGGCTTATTGGATTCTTTCGACCTCATTATGATGAGACAAAAATTAATTGAAAAATAAAAATATTTTCAAAACCTCTTGACAAATCTGAAAAAATATTATATAATGCAATATATAGTATTAAATGCGGTGACGGGAAAAAAAGCCTGATTATATTTTTGCAGAGAGCTGTTGTGCGGTGAAAGACAGTAAAATATTTCGGGTCATAACTCCTCCCCGAGCAGTCGGCTGAAAACCGTTTTTGCGGTTATTAGGTTTGAACGGATTTTCTCACGTTACAGAGATACGCATTATTTAAGATGCGGACGAGTGGGCGTATTAATATACGTCAATGAGAGTGGTATCACGGAAATTTTTTCGTCTCTCCTTTGCCTGTGGCATGGGAGAGACTTTTATTTTTTAAGGAGGATTTTTTATGAAGAATTATCAGAAATACACAAGGCAGTTTTTTGAAGCACCGAAAACTGCAATGAAGTGGACGCAGAAATCATATATTGAAAAAGCACCGCAGTGGTGCAGTGTTGACCTCAGAGACGGCAATCAGGCTCTCATTACTCCCATGAGCCTTGACGAAAAAATTGAGTTTTTCAAGGAACTTGTAAGAATAGGTTTCAAGGAAATTGAGGTAGGTTTTCCTGCCGCTTCCGAAACGGAATATGATTTCTGCCGTACTCTCATTGAGGAGAATTTAATACCCGACGACGTGACAATTCAGGTACTCACACAATCAAGGGAGCATATCATTGAAAAGACTTTCGAGGCACTGAAAGGCTGTAAAAGTGCAATAGTTCACCTCTATAACTCCACTTCTCTCGCACAGCGTGAACAGGTTTTCCGCAGGAGCAGGGAGGAAATAAAGGAGATTGCCGTGACGGGAGCGAAACTCTGTAAAGAATTTCGTGAAAAGTACGAGGGCAATTTCAAGTTTGAGTATTCCCCCGAAAGTTTCACAGGCACAGAACCGAAGTACGCTCTTGAGGTCTGCAACGCCGTTATTGACGTATGGCAGCCGACGGAAAAC
The DNA here is from genome assembly GCA_947177755.1 of uncultured Ruminococcus sp. Lineage (GTDB taxonomy): Bacteria > Bacillota > Clostridia > Oscillospirales > Ruminococcaceae > Ruminococcus. Next base: position 7,530 of record CAMWVV010000085.1, read on the forward strand.
GACAAGGTTATTATAAATCTGCCTGTAACCGTTCAGCTTTCCATGCCTCACGTCTATGCAAATCAGGTTGAATATATGTGTGAAAATATAAACAACCGTGAGAATGTTATTATCTCTCTCCATCCTCATAACGACAGAGGCTGTGCCGTTGCTGATACTGAAATGGGACTGCTTGCTGGTGCAGACCGTGTTGAAGGTACACTGTTCGGAAACGGTGAGAGGACAGGTAACGTTGATATAATTACGCTTGCAATGAATATGTATTCACAGGGTGTTGACCCCGAACTTGATTTCAGTGATATTCCGTCAATTACCGAACTTTATACACGTGTTACGAGAATGAGTGTAAACGAGCGCCAGCCATATAGTGGAGCATTGGTGTTTGCGGCGTTTAGCGGTTCACATCAGGACGCTATAGCAAAGGGTATGAAATGGCGTGAGGAAAAGAACACTGAACACTGGACAGTGCCTTATCTGCCTCTTGACCCGTCCGACGTTGGCAGGGAATATTCCGCAGACGTTATAAGAATTAACAGTCAGTCGGGCAAAGGCGGTATAGGTTACATTCTTGAAACAAGATATGGATATAATCTCCCCAAAAAGATGCGTGAAAAAGTCGGTTATCTTGTGAAAGGTATTTCAGACCATAAGCACAAGGAACTTATGCCCGACGAAGTTTATTCAATATTCAAACAGAACTATGTTGATATAGTTTCACCTATTAATGTTACAGAAACCCATTTTGTACAGCGAAACGGAATTGAGGCAACTGTAAGTTTTGATTGTGACGGCAAAAGCGTAATTTCTTCCGCTGTCGGAAACGGTCGTCTTGACGCTGTAAGCAATGCAATATGTTCATATATCGGTGCGGAATACACTATAAACACATATACGGAACACGCCCTCGAAATCGGTTCTGCATCAAAAGCCGTTTCTTATGTTGAAATCACTGACAAGGACGGTAAAAGTTTCTGGGGAACAGGTCTTGACAATGATATAATTACATCATCGGTAAAGGCACTTGCAAGTGCAGTCAATAACATGATTAAGGAAAATAACAAGTAAAATTCAAAAAGGGCGGAGATTAATCCGCCCTTGATTTTTATTTATTCGATATCCTGTGCAGCGTTTTCTGCATAAATCATCATAATCATAGAGACATCTAAAGCATCAATAAATTCATCTTCATATACATTACCGTACATTTTTAAATTTGCGTGTTCTTCTTCTGTATACTCGTCATAGCGGTATGTTGAAAGGTCTGCATAGTAAATAAGAATCGTTGTAGCGTCAACGCAGTCAACATAACCGTCGTGGTTTACATCTCCCATCTGTGCCTCTGCATCATAATCTATATACATTTGTGTAATTAACCTTATATCGTTGTGGGTAACACCACCATCATTGTCTGCATCAGCGTATTGCCTAAAAAATACAGCCTCTTCTTCTGTGTAGTCTTTTTTATGAAAATAGTAATCTGTAATAATATCAATATCAAGATTATTGAATACGCCATCCTGATTTACATCGCCCATAACATATTCAGCGTTTGCACCCATAGGAACAGCCGAAATGGCAAGAATGCCTGCTGATAATAAAGATAATAATTTTTTTGCTTTCATAAGCTTACCTCCTTATATTAATTGGATTAATATATTTCTCTAATTATATTGTATCATATATTTCAGAATTTGTAAATAGCTTTTTGTGTAAAATACAACAAGGGCGGAGATTAATCCGCCCTTGATTTTTATTTATTCGATATCCTGTGCAGCGTTTTCTGCATAAATCATCATAATCATAGAGACATCTAAAGCATCAATAAATTCATCTTCATATACATTACCGTACATTTTTAAATTTGCGTGTTCTTCTTCTGTATACTCGTCATAGCGGTATGTTGAAAGGTCTGCATAGTAAATAAGAATCGTTGTAGCGTCAACGCAGTCAACATAACCGTCGTGGTTTACATCTCCCATCTGTGCCTCTGCATCATAATCTATATACATTTGTGTAATTAACCTTATATCGTTGTGGGTAACACCACCATCATTGTCTGCATCAGCGTATTGCCTAAAAAATACAGCCTCTTCTTCTGTGTAGTCTTTTTTATGAAAATAGTAATCTGTAATAATATCAATATCAAGATTATTGAATACGCCATCCTGATTTACATCGCCCATAACATATTCAGCGTTTGCACCCATAGGAACAGCCGAAATGGCAAGAGTACCTGCCAATAACAAGGACAATAATTTTTTTGCTTTCATAATTTTCACTCCTTATATTAATCGTCAAAAAGTTCAAAAATGTCAATCTTTCCCACGTTGGTGTAGTTTTCCCTGTTTGCAGACATATCAGCATAATATTGTAGCATAAGGTCACCGTCTCCCTCACTAATCCAACCGTCCTGATTTGCATCGGGTGCGGCAGCACATTTAGCTTTAGGAAAGATTGATTTATATGTGTGTTTTATATCATTAACATAATATGCTCCGTTTTGGGTTGCCGCCCATACCATACTACAATCAACAGCATCTACATAACCGTCACTGTTTACATCGCCTACTTTATATTCATATGCACCAAGCATAGTAGGAGATGTTTCGAGAGCATAATGAAGAATATTTTCAACATTATTATGTACCAAACAATCTTGTGAATTTGGACCATTTAAGTACTCTATATTTATAGCGGCATTATCGGGGTCAAAATTTTCTGATTTTTCAAGGTAAAATGAGCAGAAGGTTCCATTAAAATCACGACCCCCAATTTTTGTTGTAGAAAAACAAACAAAAATTCCGTAATTTGGAATATTTTCAACGACTCCGCTCGCATACCTGTTAAAGTAACAGTCAGGCTCTCCAAACATATCATATGTCAATTTCCAGCTATCACCTATTTTAATATGGAATCCACCAGCAGTAAGAGTTGGTAAATTGTCAAACATGACATCTGCTCTGATGTCTCCGTCGTCCTCATAGTGAATATCGACATAGATTCTCGGGTCGTTTGCTGCTGATACATTTGATATCGGCATTGCACCTGCAATCATGGGAACAGCCAGCAGAGGTGCAAGAAATTTTTTAATCTTCATATTAATCATCCCTTTTTAAAAATTCAGATAAATATAAGTAGCTAAATACTATATCTTTCTATAATATATAATATCATAATTCTCATAATTTGTCAATAATGATTAATGATTTTTTG
>CAMWVV010000086.1 GCA_947177755.1 uncultured Ruminococcus sp.
GACCTGCCGCAAGACCTGCGAGACTTTGTATTTCACTCGGAATTATTATTTTAGTAGCTTTACCGTCGGCAGCCTTTCCGAAAGCTTCAAGTGCTTTAAGCTGTAAGACTTTCTGACTTGGGGCGGCGTTGTTAAGTTTTATTAAACTTTCGGCAAGTGCTTCCTGTACGAGATTTATGGCTTCCGCCTCACCTGTAGCTTCAAGCACCTGTTTTTCACGTTCAGCGTCCGCACGGAGAATCATAGCTTGTTTTTCAGCTTCTGCTTCAAGAATAGCAGCCTCTTTTTTAGCCTGCGCCCTCAGAATCTGTGACTCCTTTTCACCCTCCGCAACAAGAATCTGTGATTTTTTATCACCCTCAGCCTGCAATATTTTTTCACGGCGTTCACGTTCGGCTTTCATCTGTTTTTCCATAGCGTCCTGAATTTCACGGGGCGGAAGAATGTTTTTCAGCTCAACACGGTTTACCTTTATCCCCCAGCGGTCAGTAGCTTGGTCAAGAGTAGCGGTAATTTTTGTGTTTATTACGTCTCTTGAAGTAAGCGTTGAATCAAGTTCAAGCTCACCGATAATATTACGGAGAGTTGTAGCGGAAAGGTTTTCAATAGCCTGTAATGGCTGTTCAACGCCGTAAACGTACTGTTTTGCATCTGTAATCTGATAGAAAACAACTGTGTCTATCTGCATTGTAACATTATCCTTTGTAATAACAGGCTGTGGTTTGAAGTCGACAACTTTTTCCTTGAGTGAAATTTTTCCCGCTATTCTGTCAATGAACGGCATAAGAATATGTATTCCCGTCTGCCACTCCGTGTGAAACGAGCCGAGGCGTTCTATTACAAATACGTGAGCCTGCGGAACAATTCTGAAACATCTGATTAAGACTATAATCAGAAAAATTATTACCAGTGCAATAATAATACTTAAGTTCATACTTTTACCTCCATAAGTTCAACTGTTAATTTAGCACCTTGAACGGATATTACCTTGACTATGCTGTTTATCGGAATTATTTCGTCTGAAACGGCTTTCCAGTCTACGCCGTTGAGAGTTACTCTGCCTGTTCCCATCATTGTGTTTATTTCCTCAATGACAACAGCCTGTTTGCCTTTTTCGAGTTCTGAATTAGTGGGAATATAGCCTTTTTTACGTTGCTTTTTCATTAATGGGAATGTAATCGCAAGTAGTACGGACGATACGGCAATAAAGATAAACAGCTGTCCGACAAAGGATATTTCACCTATGAAATACGTCGCAAGCATGGTGACAAATGCCCCGACCGCAAGCCATACGGATACAAGCTGTACAGTCATTACTTCCGCTATTATAAATAATATAAAAGCACCTGCCCAGAATATGACTTCCATATAAATTCCCCTTTCCTGACTTATTACATATATTCTATCATATTTTCGTAAATTTTGCAATATACAGATATAAACTGTTACCGTTCTGTAATGGGGTTTCGGAAAAATAAAACCCACAAAAAATACCTGTATAAAACGAATTTATTTATCAGTATGCACAAAATGTATATAATATTATATTAAATAAAAGTAGTTCTGAAATCACTCCTTTTAAATAGGAATGATTTACTTGTAAATAATTTTAATCAGACTGAAAATTATTTTTGTATAGCTGAATAAAAAATACCCTGTGATTTTATGCAGAATGACATGAAAAATATAAATATTTTGCTGTACTGTTGACTTTTTTATTATTCCGTGCTATAATATTCCTATAATTAATAGGTCTGCCACCGGGTAGAAAGCGAAAGCATTCGTTACACATCGTTAGGTCTTTGAAGATGTGCGGACGGGTGCTTATTTTTTGGAGGTATTTTGAATGTTGTCAGAAAAATTAAAAACACTTACCGTTTATTTTACAAAAACAGAACTTGTATTATTGTTTACATCAGTTATTGTAATTGTTATATCTTTTCTGCTGTTTGACAGGGAAAATTTTTTAACACTGATTGCATCGCTGATTGGTGTGACTTCATTGACTTTCAATGCAAAGGGTAATCCAACAGGACAACTTTTAACAGTAGTTTTCAGTATATTTTACGCTGTAATTTCATTTAAATTCGCTTATTACGGCGAAATGATTACATATCTTGGAATGACTGCCCCTATGGCTGTTTTTTCTTTAATATCTTGGCTGAAAAATCCATACAATGAAAATAAATCAGAAGTTAAAATAAACAGACTTCAGTTAAAAGATGTGGTTATTATGCTTTTATCTACAGCTGTTGTTACATTTATTTTTTATCATGTTCTTGATTTTTTCCATACAGCAAACATTATTTTAAGCACAATATCGGTTACGACAAGTTTTATTGCAGTTTTTCTGACGTTCAGAAGAAGTGCGTTTTATGCCATAGGGTATGCGTTAAATGATATTATTCTTATTATTATGTGGATTTCGGCGGTATCTTCCGATATGTCATATATATCCGTTGTTGTCTGCTTTTTGATTTTTCTTGTAAATGACATCTATGGTTTTATAAACTGGACTGCAATGCAGAAACGTCAGAACGGTTAATATTTTTTCTGTTACTTCATTATGCTTTATTTTCGGGGTTGATTTTCTGTGTAAAATATATTATAATGCTATTATATTATTGCAAAGGGACGAATAGTATGAAAAAATTATTAATTCCCGTAATGTGTATATTCACACTTTACTCATGCGAAAAAACAGATTCTTCCATAACGCTCCCTGACGGCTCTCTTGATAAATGCACACTGCGTTTTTCGTGGTGGGGAGGAGACGACCGTCATGAAGCTACCCTTGAAGCTATAGAACTATGGAACAGCATACACCCCGATATTACAATAAAACCCGAGTATGGTGGCTGGGACGGCTGGTCTGAAAAAATAAACACTCAGATAAGTTCAGGTAAAGAAGCGGATATTATGCAGATAAACTATGACTGGCTTATTACTCTTTCTGCCGACGGTATGGGTTTTTATGACCTCAGTAAACTTGATACTTTTCTTGACCTTTCGGGTTTCAGTGATGATATACTTTCGTTCGGCAATGTAAACGGTCATCTTAATGCTGTAGCCGTTTCGGTCAGCGGACGTGGACTTTTTTATAATTCAGAAGTCTTTGAAAGGCTTAACGTCGGCTATCCGTCTACATGGGACGAACTGTCAGAACTCGGAAAAATTTTCAGTGAACATGACCTTTATCCGCTTGATTTGGATATTCAGTCAGGCGGAACAGCATGGTATCTTGCAGTGGTTTATGTTCAGCAGACAACAGGAAAAGATTTTATTGATATGAATGGAAATCTCGGCTTTTCTGTAGACGACTTGCAAACCGCACTTGATTTCTACAAACGTCTTGAAGATAATCATGTTATAAGAAACGTAAAAACACGTACCGACGAGGACGGAAATGCCGCACTTTATCAGTCGCCCGAATTTATAAACGGCAATATAGCAGGTGTTCTTGAATGGGGGAGTGCGGTGGGAAAATATGAATCAGTACTTGACGACGGTGTACTTGAAGCAGGTCCTTTTCTTAAGGACGAAAGCGGAAATTCGGGGGGCTGGTTTGTAAAACCTTCACTTCTTTATGCAGTTTCCGTGAATACAAAATATCCCGACGAATCAGCCGCTTTTATTGATTTTCTGCTTAATAATGAAGAATGTGCAGATATTCTTGGTACGTCGAGAGGTATTCCGACATCACGCTATGCAGAGGAACGGCTTGAATCGACAGGTAAGCTTGTGGGTCTTGTACAGCAGAATGATGAAATGCTTGAAAGTATGGATACCGTTACAATAAGTCCCTATATGGAACTTGCACGTATGAAAGAATTTTACAATGATGCAATAGAAAAAGTTTCGTATGACTTGGCGGACACCCGTGAAACCGCACAGGAACTATATGAAAATATCACTCATTATCTGGAGAGTATAAAATGAAAAAGATTTATCATAATTCCGTAGGTGTCGGAAAATATACGGGACTTGTTCTGATAAGTCCGTTTATAGTGGGATTTGTCGTATTTATACTGTACCCTTTTGTGTGTTCGTTTGTAACCGGTCTGACAAATTATGACAATATACATCAGCCTGAATTTATCGGATTTGAAAATTACAGGAATATGTTTTCAGACAGTGACTTCAGAAAATCGGTGGGCGTTACTTTCAGATATACGGCATTTTTCGTCCCTCTTAAAATTATCGTTTCACTTTTTACAGCACTTCTTCTCAGCCTTGAAATAAAGGGAATGGGAATATTCAGGACGTCTTTTTATATACCGTCTGTGCTGGGTGCAAATCTTGCCGTTGTTATAATGTGGCAGTATCTTTTTACTTCCGACGGACTTGTAAATCAGTTTCTTGAAATTATCGGACTCTCCCCGATAAGCTGGTACGGAAACCCCGAATATTCGATATTTATAATTATACTTCTCAGACTATGGGAATTTGGTTCTACTATGATTATATTTCTTACTGCTCTCAGGGACATTCCGAAAGAATACTATGATGCCGCCAAAGTTGACGGGTGCGGAAAAGTAAAATCATTTTTTCTTATAACCCTGCCGCTTCTTAAAAACGTGATTTTCATGAATGTCGTTTTGCAGACAATAGCAGGATTGCAGGAATTTAACGCACCCTATATGATTACAGAGGGCGGACCGCTGAAAAGTACGTATACTGTAGGTATGCTTGTTTATGATGAAATGTTCAGATATTACAATGCAGGCTATGCAAACGCTGTTTCGTGGGTACTGTTTGTACTGACGGCGGTTGTGATTTTCATTATGTTCATGCTTAGCGGAAAACTCAGGGAGGAAATGCAGTGAAAAAAATTCCTGTTTATCTTATTCTGACAATAACCGCACTTATAATGCTTTATCCGTTGCTGTGGCTTATCGGTGCGTCTTTCAAGTCAAACGGTGAAATATACGGCTCTGTATGGTTTATGCCGGAAAACTTTGATTTTGAAGTCTATATCAATGCATGGAAAACAAATACAGGCTACACTATGGGTCACTATTTTCTTAATACGTTTGCTGTGATTATCCCGAAAACCGTCTTTGCCGTCATATCTTCTGTACTTGTTGCATACGGTTTTGCAAGATTTGACTTTCCGCTTAAAAAATTTTTCTTTGCCATGCTTATGGGTGGAATGTTCATGCCTGCAATTGTCACCGTCATGCCTATGTATATGCTTTGGGGAAAACTCGGTTTTCTTGACAGTTATATTCCTCTTACCGTTCCGTCACTTTTTGCGTGTGAAGGAATGTTCGTTTTCATGCTGATACAGTTCTTTAAGGGACTTCCGAAAGAACTGGACGAGGCTTCACGCATTGACGGCTGCGGAACTTTCAGAACACTTTTTTATGTTCTTCTGCCGTGTATAAAACCGGCAGTGATTTCGGTTGCGGTTTTCAATTTCCTGTGGACTATGAACGACTTTTTAAATCCGCTGATTTTTATTAATTCAACCGAAAAATATACACTTTCCCTTGCTCTCCGTACATCTGTTGACAGCACGGGGCAGGGCTATGAGGAATGTAAGGTAATAGCAATGTCAGTAATCGGACTTATACCGTCGGTTGCGGTTTTTGCGGTTGCACAGAAAAAATTTATAAGCGGTATTACTGTGGGAGGTCTTTCCTGATGAAATCAAATATTCTTGCCGACAAAATCACTGAATCTTACATAAATAAACTTATTCTGCCGTCTGACCCAGCATTTCCCATGTGGAACAGAGAAAACTTTGTTTTCCGCAAAAAGCCGAAATGGAACTATATAGACAACTGTATGATTAAAGCTGTTATAATGCTTTACGAAATCACAGGAAATGTAAAGCTTTTTGACTATGCCGTGAAGTTCATTGATTTTTATATAGGGGTGGACGGCAGTATTCCTACTATGAATATCAGTGACTTCAATCTTGACAACGTGAACGGCGGAAAAAATCTTCTTTATATTTTTAAAAAAACAGGTTCTGAAAAATATCGTCAAGCACTTGAAAAAATAAACTCACAGCTTAAAAGTCAGCCAAGGCTTGAAAACGGAAATTTCTGTCACAAGGCAGTTTATCCGTATCAGGTATGGCTTGACGGTATTTACATGGCACTGCCGTTTATGGCTGAATATGCGGAATTTTCGGGGGATTTGTCGGTTTATGATGATATATACTCACAGCTTGAAAATGTCCACATGATTATGCGTGACGAAAAAACGGGTCTTTATTTTCACGGCTATGATGAAACACATTCTCAGTACTGGGCAGATTCCGAAACGGGTCTTTCTTCTGAAATCTGGCTGAGGTCTGTGGGGTGGTTCTGTGCAGGACTTGCGGATTTGTGCGGAATAGTCCGCCAAAATGAAAGGCTTTATAATCTGTGTTCCATAATGCTGTGTGAACTTCTTGACGCTCTTTCTTTGTGTGTAAACCCCGACGGCACTCTTTGTCAGCTTCCTCTTAAACCTCACATATCAGGAAATTACACGGAAACAAGCGGTACACTTCTTTTTGCCTATTCGGCGGTAAAGTCGGCAAATCTCGGTATTTTGGGAAATGATGTTCTTTGTGCAGGACTTAAAGCTTTTAATGTGGTTACGGAGAAATATATAATTCCCGACGATATTCCCGTATTGAAAAATATATGTCTTGTGGCAGGACTTGGCGGAAATGCCCGTCGTGACGGTTCTGAAAGCTATTATTTAGGTGAAAAGATTGTTGAAAACGATGCAAAGGGAATAGCCCCCTATCTTATGGCATACGCTGAAATAAAGAAAAGGCAGTCACCGTGACTGCCTTGTTTCTTATATGTTCATACCTGTTAAGTCCTTTATTACTTCTCCTGCAATTATAAGTCCTGCAACAGACGGAACAAACGCATTTGATGCAGGAACACGTTTTCCCGATTCGGAAAGTCTTTCGGGCGGAATAATCGGCTGTTCCTTTGAGTATACGACTTTAAGCTTCTTTACACCACGTTTTTTCATTTCATGACGCATTGTCCTTGCAAGCGGACACACGGAAGTCTTATAAATATCAGAAACTTCAAAAGCTGTCGGGTCAAGCTTGTTTCCTGCACCCATTGAACTTATAACAGGAATACCTGCTTTCTGTGACTGCATTATTATCTCAATTTTTCCCGTTACCGTGTCGATTGCGTCAACCACATAATCATACTGTGAAAAATCAATCAGTTCCGACGTTTCGGGCATAAAGAAAATATTGTGGGCTGTTATCTTACATTCGGGGTTTATATCAAGCAGACGTTTAACAGCGGATTCGGTTTTCAGCTGTCCGACTGTACTCATAGTGGCAAAAATCTGTCTGTTGATATTGCTGATACATACTTCATCATTGTCAATAAGGTCTATCGCACCTATTCCCGAACGCACAAGGGCTTCAGCAGTATGACCGCCCACACCGCCTATTCCGAAAACCGCAACACGTGAGTTTTTCAGAATTTCCATGATATCAGAACTGAAAAGAAGTTCTGTTCTTTCAAACTGTTTCCACATCATACATTGAACCTGAAAAGAACTATGTCGCCGTCCTGCATAACATATTCTTTTCCCTCAAGACGAACAAGCCCCTTTTCTTTAGCGGCTGCCATAGTTCCGCATGACCTGAGGTCGTCAAATGATATAACTTCCGCACGGATAAAGCCCTTTTCAAAGTCTGTGTGAATTTTTCCGGCAGCCTGCGGTGCTTTAGTGCCTTTTGTGATAGTCCACGCACGGACTTCCTGTTTGCCTGCTGTTAGATACGAAATAAGACCGAGAAGTGAGTAACCCTCTTTGATAATTCTGTTAAGCCCCGAAACTTCCAGACCGAGTTCAGCTAAAAACTCTTTTTTCTCTTCGTCGGTCATGTCGGAAATTTCCGCTTCTGTCTGCGCACATATCGGCAGTACTGCGGAGTGTTCGGATTCAGCAAGACCACACACACTTTTATAATTTTCGTTTGTGTCGATATTGTTCACAAAATCTTCTTCACTGAGATTTGCCGCATATATAACGGGTTTGGCGGAGAGCAGGGGAGTGGATTTTATAAGTTCTCTCTCATCGTCGGTAAAGTCAAACGCTCTCGCAGACCTGCCGTTTTCAAGATGTTCTTTAAGACGTTCGAGGAAATCTATTTCCGCAAGATATTTCTTGTCGCCTTTCACTGCTTTTTTTGCACGGTCAATGCGTCTGTCAACCATTTCTATATCAGAGAAAATAAGTTCAAGGTTTATAGTTTCAATGTCACGGAGCGGATTTATATTGCCGTCAACGTGAATAATATTGGTATCTTTAAAGCACCTTACAACGTGTACAATAGCGTCAACTTCACGTATATCCGCAAGGAACTTGTTTCCAAGTCCCTCACCTTTGGACGCACCTTTTACAAGTCCTGCGATGTCCACAAATTCAAGGGTTGCGGGGGTGAATTTGTCGGGGTCGTACATTTCGGCGAGTTTGTCAAGACGTTCGTCGGGTACTGAAACAATACCTACATTCTTGTCGATAGTGCAGAACGGATAATTTGCGGATTCCGCACCTGCGTTTGTGAGTGCGTTAAAGAGAGTGCTTTTGCCTACATTAGGCAGACCAACCATACCAAGTTTCATATTAAATAAAAAGTCCTTTCGTAATTGATTTAATTTTTATGAGTAATCCGCTTGTTGTTTACAAGCGAGTTTACAGACGAATTTATAATTTGCAGTTCACAGTTTCCTGTGCCTATATCCTGCGGATTTCCTGCAAGTATTTTCATAGCTATTTCAGAATCGGAAATAATTACGTTCCCAGAGCCGTTCACAATGCCTATGCCTGTTACCTCATCGCCCTCTGAGTCTATAATGATTTCGGCATTTTTGATTTTTGTATTTACACTGCCCTGTACAGCACCTATGCAGGTGTGATTGGCGGAACGCATTTTCATTGAAAGTTTTCCGCCCTTTACTATAACACTGCCGTCACCGTCCTCAAGAACGCCCATTCCGACAGCATTAGCTCCTGTGCATGACACCGCTATATCTGCGGACGAAGTGACGGAAGCTATTCCTCGGAAACTGCCTATTCCCGCTATTTTTATTCCCGAGCAGGATATATTTATGTCGCATTTTTCCGATATGTTGATATTTGAATCACCGTTGAAACTGCCGATTGCAAGACCGTTGTGCGAATACATACAGATTTTTATTTTTCCCGATATAAGATTTATTTCAGAATCGTCGTCATTGTATCCTCCGCCGATGCAAAGGGTTTCAATGCCGTTTGAAGTGATTTCAAGAGTTCCCGACATATCTATTTTTATGTCACCATAACCGTGGTCATAGTCGTTGCCTATGCCTATACCCTCGGAAGCCTGACAGTCAATTATAAGATTGCCCTTGCCCGTAAGTTCAAACTGTGAACCCATAGGAACGTAAATTCCCGAATAGCCGAGTTTATTGGTTTTCACAACATTAAGACATAGTCTTGCATATTCTCCGACCGATATGGACGGTCTGCCGTTTCCGCTTATGATACTTACGTTTTTAAGTGTAAGGTCACAGCTGTGGTTGTCCATGACTGATATATTCATTTTAATCTGTTTTTCGGGGTCGCCGACAATTGTAAGACTACTTTGATATATATGTATATCGGTATATTTTTCAAGTGCAAGTTTGAGCAGGTCAATTTCAGTGTCATTCTGGGCGTTATAAATTTTCTTTGCACCCTCGGGGCGTGATTCGAGATTAGTTTTTATTATAGCGTCTTTTACTTCTGATGAAATACTGTTGAGAAAAAGCGGTTTTGGTTTTGAGATATAGTAACCCTGTACCAAGTCAGCACCAAGTCTTATTACTGTTTTGAGTTCCTGAACCGTTTCAACACATTCGGCGATTGACTTTAATTTATTATCGTGACAAAATTCTATAATCTGTGTCACAAGCTGTTGTTTTTTGAGGTCGTTGTGGATATCGCTTATAAGTGAACGGTCTATTTTAATGTAGTCGGGGGAATAACGCAGAAGATTTGAGCTGTTTGAATAGCCTGCTCCGTAGTCATCAATTGCAAGCTGGGCGTGTGAAAGACCACAGCGTTTTTTCAGAATTTCAATTTTTTTGGAAGTAGCCGAACTTTCCTCGACAATTTCAATAACCGTTTTTTCAAGGAGTTCACCGTAAGTGAGATAGAGTTCGTTGAAGTCCTCGTCTGTAAGGATAGCGGACGGTATACAGTTGATAAAAAGTTTTCTGTTCTTGAAAACCTTTTGATTTTTGCTTATAAGTCTGAGGGTATTGAAGAAAGTTATTTTTTCAACCGCATATAGATTGTTCTGTTCTTCTGCGGTTTTAATGATGTTTTTCGGCGACATACGGACATCTCCCGTTGTCCTCATAAGAGCTTCATACGCAAATATTTCACCCGTGTGGGTATCAACGATTGGCTGAAGATAGTATGTAAAAAGATTATTTCTTATTATTTCGGAGAAAATCTGTGCATTTCTGTATGAATCTTTTTCACGCATATAATTTTCTTCGGAAAACCAGTTTATAACATGGCGTTTGTCTGTGCGCGCCTCATATAATGCAAATTCCGCATAATTCACAGGCAGATTGACGTCAGACGCTTCTTCCGGAGACGATACACAGCCGATT
>CAMWVV010000087.1 GCA_947177755.1 uncultured Ruminococcus sp.
TATTTATTCAAACCCTCTTGACATTATTGGCAATAAGTGTATAATATAATTATCATATGATTAAGTTCAGGAGGTTTTTTTAAATGTCTAAGGAAATTAAAAAAGTAGTTCTCGCTTATTCGGGCGGACTTGATACATCTATCATTATTCCGTGGCTCAAGGAAAATTACAATAACTGTGAAGTTATCGCTGTTTCTGCTGACGTAGGACAGGGTACGGAGCTTGACGGTCTTGAAGAAAAGGCTATCAAGACAGGTGCTTCAAAGCTCTATATCGAGGACTTGAAAGAGGAATTTATTCAGGACTATGTTTTCCCGACCGTTCAGGTTGGTGCGGTTTATGAAAACAGATATTTACTTGGTACTTCTTTCGCACGTCCGATTATTGCAAAGAGAATTGCCGAAATTGCTATTGCAGAAGGTGCGGACGCTATCTGCCACGGCTGTACAGGCAAGGGAAATGACCAGGTTCGTTTTGAACTCGCTATAAAGGCTTTTGCTCCCGATATGGCTATTATCGCTCCGTGGAGAGAATGGGACATCAAGTCAAGAGACGAGGAAATTGACTATGCCGAAGCACACGACATTCCCCTGAAGATTAACAGAGAGACAAACTATTCCAAGGATAAGAATATCTGGCATCTTTCACACGAAGGTCTCGACCTCGAAGACCCTGCAAATGAACCGCAGTACGAAAAGGAAGGTTTCCTTGAACTCGGTGTATCTCCGATTGATGCTCCCGACAAACCCACTTATGTTACTATTCACTTTGAAAAAGGTATCCCGACAGCTATCGACGGCAAGGAAATGAACGGCACTGAAATCGTTACAACCCTTAACAAGCTCGGCGGTGAAAACGGTATCGGTCTCGCTGACCTCGTTGAAAACCGTCTTGTCGGCATGAAGTCAAGAGGCGTTTATGAAACTCCTGGCGGTGCTATCCTTTATCACGCCCATGAAGTTCTTGAAACTATCTGTCTCGACAAGGAAACAGCAAGAGTTAAGCAGTATCTCGGAATCAAGTTCGCTGATATCGTTTATAACGGTCAGTGGTTCACACCTCTCCGTGAAGCTATGAGTGCTTTTGTTACCGAAACTCAGAAAACAGTTACAGGTGACGTTAAACTCAAGCTTTACAAGGGTAATATCATCAATGCTGGTGTTACTTCTCCGTATACCCTCTATGATGAGGAAGTTGCTACTTTTGACGCTGATGAAGTTTACAATCAGGCTGATGCTACAGGCTTTATCAACCTCTTTGGTCTTCCGATTCACGTTAAGGCTAAGCTCAACCAGAAACGTAACAACAAGTAATTTTTCAAGTCGATATAATAAATTTGCACGGGCAGGGTAACTCCTGCCTGTTGTACTTTAAATGACATTAATATGAAAGTAATCAAAGATATATTTAATTTTATATGTTTTGTAATAACAAGTATATTTTATTTTATAGGTTTTATATTCAAACTGATATTAATACTTATTCTGTTACTTGTAATTTATCTTGTAAGTATATCTGTTCCGAGTAAAATAGAATATGCAAGACATAAAGAAACCGGCATTATGAAAAATGGTAATTTATGTATATCGCATATGTGCGAGGGCGGTGGCTCACATATGGAAGAATACTATAATTCCGACAACAACGTTTTACAGGAAATTGATGACTTTTATACTTCCGATGGTATTTCATTTAGTACTTCGGGTGATATTTTCGGCAAAGTATATAAACCGATAAATTCCGGAACATCTGATATATACGTAGGTTATGCAACGTTTGGCGGTGACCCTCTGAGATATTTTGAAGTGTATCACGTTGAAGTTGACAAAGACCTGAATATAACCTATAATATGGAAACTATCGACAAGGAACAGTTTGAAGAAAATACAGGAGAAAATAAATAATGGATACTAAATATAAAAAAGGAGATTTGAAATCGATGAATCAAAGTCTGATAAAGGAGGGTATTGAATATGAAAATTAATATAAAGAAAACTATAACTTTTTTTGTAATAGCCGGTACGATGATACTTACGGGCTGTAATGGTGGTGATTCTTCTGAATCGGCTAAAAATTATGTTGCTAATAAAAACAGCGGAAAACTTCACAGCATTAATTGTGACAGTCTTCCCTATGAAAAAAACAGAGTTTATTTTTCGTCGGTTGAAGAAGCAAACAATGCCGGTTATACTGATAATCATAAAGAATGTATGGACAATTGATTATTCTAAGAATAATTATATGTTTGTTGTAAAATTCGGATTTATTTTAATAACTTTAAAACGATAGGAGAAAAAATTATGGCTGATATGATGTGGGCTGGAAGATTTTCCAAAAAAATTGACGATACTGTAAACGCTTTCAATTCGTCAATTGCCTTTGACGGTCGTATGTACCGTCACGATATACAGGGAAGTATTGCACACGCCACAATGTTAGGCGACTGCGGTATTATCACAAAAGAGGACAGTTTACAGATTATTGACGGACTGAAAGGCATACTTGCAGATATTGACTCTGGTAAACTGGAGCTTGACCCCTCCGCCGAAGATATTCATATGTTTATTGAAGCAGAACTGACAAAGCGTCTCGGCGATGTGGGAAAAAGACTTCACACTTCACGTTCCAGAAATGACCAGGTAGCCGTTGATATAAGACTTTATCTGCGTGACGAAATTCAGGAGATATATGACCTTGTGAAAAAACTTGTTGTAACTCTCGTCAACATGGCTGAACAGCATACAGAAACAATCATGTCGGGATATACACACTTACAGAGAGCGCAACCGATAACTTTTGCACATCATTTAATGGCATATGTTTTCATGTTCCTGCGTGACCTCGAAAGGCTTCAGGACGTTTCAAAGAGAATGAATTACTGTCCGTTGGGAAGCGGTGCTTTGGCAGGTACTACTTACCGTACCAACAGAAAACAGACAGCTGAACTTCTTGGATTTACTGCACCTATGGCAAACAGTCTTGACGGCGTTTCAGACCGTGATTTCTGTGTTGAGTTAAACTGTGCGTTATCTCTTATAATGACGCATCTTTCACGTTTTTCCGAGGAAATAATAATGTGGTGTTCGTGGGAATTTAAGTTCATTGAACTTGATGACGCTTTTGCAACAGGTTCGTCGATTATGCCACAGAAGAAAAACCCCGATATTACCGAACTTATAAGGGGAAAGACGGGACGTGTCAACGGCGACCTTATAACACTTCTTTCCATGCTGAAAGGTTTACCGCTTGCATATAATAAGGATATGCAGGAGGACAAAGAAGCGATTTTTGATGCGGTTGACAATGTAAAACTCTGTGTAAAGACTTTCATTCCTATGATTTCCACTATGAAAGTATTAAAGGAAAATATGAGAAACGCCGCCGCAAGAGGTTTTATAAACGCCACAGACTGTGCGGACTATCTTGTTAAAAAGGGTATGCCTTTCCGTGATGCATACAAGATTACAGGTACACTTGTGGCACAGTGTATTGAAAAGGGTTTAACTCTTGAAACACTTCCGCTTGATGACTACAGGGCTATGACTGAACTGTTTGACGATGACGTTTATCAGGCTATAAACCTTGAAACCTGTGTCCGTGAAAGAAAGTCGGAGGGCGGACCTTCTCCCGATGCGGTAAAAGTACAGATTGAGATTGCCAAAAAATCGCTTGACATTTGAATTTTATGAAGAAAAAAGATGTAATTTTTATAATGGGTCTTTCAATACTCATGGGCATTATATGGATTGTCGGTGAGCTGGTAATGGGTCTGTGGATTGCGGTTGTTCCGAAAGCACATATTTTCTGGTTTGTACTGATAGTATGTCTTACTCTCGGAATAAGCGTATGGCATTCTCTGCTTGAAGACGAATCATACCTTGAAGACCCTAAGCGTGCAAAATACGAACGCAAAAAGAACAAACGTAAAAATAAATAAACGGAGGAAACAATTATGTCTGTAAAAATATATATAGACGGTCAGGAGGGGACAACCGGTCTTAAAATACTGGAGCGTTTCGAGAACAGGAATGACGTTGAAATTCTGCGTATCAGCGAAGAAAAACGTAAGGATTCGGCTGAAAGGGCAAAGTTTATAAATATGTCGGACTATACTTTTCTTTGTCTGCCTGATACTGCATCAAGGGAAGCGGTTTCTTTTGTGGACAACGACCATGTAAGAATAATTGACGCATCAACTGCTCACCGCACTAATCCGTCATGGGCTTATGGTTTTCCTGAACTCTCAGAACAGCACAGGGAAAAAATACGCACTTCAAAGAGAGTTGCTGTGCCTGGGTGTTATGCAAGTGGTTTTGCATCAATAGTCTATCCGCTTGTGAACAACGGAATTATTCCTGACGATTTTCCTGTATTCGCATATGCAACATCGGGTTACAGCGGTGCGGGAAAAAAGGCTATTGCAGTTTATGAGAGCGAAGAAAAACCTTATGAATATAACAGTCCACGTCAGTACGCACTTTCGCAGGAACACAAGCATTTACCTGAAATGCAGGCAGTTTCAGGACTTAAGTATAAACCGATGTTCAACCCCATAATATGTGACTATTACAGCGGTATGGTTGTAAGCGTTCCGATTCAGACAAGACAGCTGGACAAAAATATTACTGCCGAAAAAATTCACGAAATGTACTCAAAGCATTATGAAAATGCAAAAATGGTTGAGGTTATGCCCCTTATGTCAGCCGACGAACAAAAGGCGTTTTTCCTTGCTTCCAACACACTCAGCGGATTTAATAAAATGCAGGTGTTTGTTTTCGGAAACAACGAACAGATTTTATTATGTTCACGCCTTGATAATCTCGGCAAAGGTGCAAGCGGTGCGGCTGTACAGTGTCTTAATATCATGATGAGAATTGACGAAACAACAGGTCTTGCATAAGTTTCAGACGGAGGTATTAACAATGAATATACGCACAATGAATATTTCAGATTATGACAGCGTTTATGCTCTTTGGATGTCGTGCAGAAACATGGGTTTCAATAATATTGATGACTCTCATGACGGAATAAAACGTTTTCTTGAACGCAATCCGTCAACTTGTTTTGTTGCAGAAATAAACAGTGAAATTGCAGGCGTAATTATCAGCGGAAATGACGGTCGAAGGGGTTATATATACCATATGTCCGTTGCTGAAAAATACAGACGGTGTGGAATCGGAACAAAGCTTGTGAATACCTGTCTTTCGGCTTTGAAAAACGAGGGAATAAGCAAAGTGGCACTGCTTGTTTTCAAATACAATGAAGTCGGAAATGCGTTCTGGGAAAATCAGGGCTTTACTTTAAGAAACGATATTGCCTATCGGAATAAAGCCCTTTGTGAATTGGTGCGTATAGATACTTAGTAAAGGAGAAGATTATGGAGTTAAAAGAAGTTAAAAATATAAAATTTGTTGACGGCGGTGTGTGTGCCTCTAAAGGTTTCAGGGCTAACGGCATACATTGCGGACTTGCTCACAAGCCACTCACCGACACAGAGGAAAACTCAGCCGTTGCAAATAATGCACTTCCGTCTGCAAAAAAGAAAAACGACCTTGCACTTATCGTTGCAGACAAAGAATGTACAGCGGCGGCAGTTTACACCACAAACAAAGTAAAAGGTGCGCCTATTCTCGTAACAAAAGAACACATTAAAAACGGTACTGCAAAGGCAGTTATTGTAAACTCGGTAAACGCAAATACCTGCAATGCGGACGGCGTTGAAAAGGCTGAAAAGATGTGCAGTCTTGTTGCTGACGAAATAGGTATAGACGAAAATGATGTTATAGTTGCCTCGACTGGCGTTATCGGTCAGGTATTGCCTATTGAACCTATTGCAGACGGTATGAAAGAACTTGCAAAGGGTCTTACTTATGACGGAAATGCAAGAGCCGTTGAAGCTATCATGACTACCGATACACAGGTAAAAGAAGTTGCCGTGCAGTTTGAGTTAGGCGGAAAAACCTGCACAATTGGCGGTATGTTAAAGGGCAGCGGAATGATTCACCCGAACATGGCAACTACTCTTACTTTTATTACAACAGATGTCGATATTTCTGCGGAACTCTTACAGCGTGCATTGAGTGACGTTGTGAAAATCACCCTTAACCGTGTAAGCGTTGACGGCGACACCTCCACAAATGACATGGTTTGCGTACTTGCAAACGGCATTGCTGAAAACATTCCCGTAACAAAGGAAAACGAGGACTTTGAAAAATTCGTCAATGCTCTTTATGCAGTCATGATGAACCTTGCAAGGAAAATGGCTCGTGACGGCGAGGGTGCAACAAAACTGATTGAATGTGTATGTCACGGAGCTGATACCGAAAAAACCGCTGAAATTGTCGCAAAGTCTGTTATAACATCAAGTCTTTTCAAGGCTGCTATGTTCGGTGAAGATGCCAACTGGGGAAGAATACTCTGTGCAGTGGGCTATGCTGATGCTGATTTTGATATAAACAAAGTTGATGTTTCGATAGGTTCGGCAAACGGTTTTATTGATGTCTGCAAAGACGGAGCAGGCGTGGAATTTTCCGAAGAAAAAGCTAAGGAAATTCTCAGTGAAGAGGAAATATTAATAGATATTTCAATAGGTGACGGAGCAGGCTATGCTGTTGCATGGGGCTGCGACCTTACTTACGATTATGTAAAAATAAACGGTGATTACCGTTCCTAAGCGGAGGACATAAAAATGGAAAAGATTTCAAACAGCGACAAGTCACAGATACTTATAAACGCACTTCCCTATATACAGAAGTACAACAACAAGATTCTTGTTATCAAGTATGGCGGTAATGCCATGACCAACAAGGAACTTAAAGACGCTGTAATGACGGACATCGTATTACTTTCACTCGTAGGCGTTAAGGTCGTACTCGTACACGGCGGAGGTCCTGAAATTAATGATATGCTCGGAAAACTCGGCATAGAAAGCCGTTTTGTAAACGGTCTGCGTTATACGGACGACGACACTGTAAACGTAGTAAAAATGGTTCTTGCTGGAAAAGTCAATAAGGAACTTGTACAGCTTCTTGCACAGCACAAGGGCAGTGCCGTGGGTCTGTGCGGAATTGACGGCGGTATGATTAAGGCGGAAAAGCAGACAACCGAAGACGGTCAGGATTTAGGCTGGGTAGGCAAGGTGACGGAAGTAAACACAAAACCTATTCTTGACGCTCTCGCAAACGGCAATATTCCCGTAATCGCAACGGTTGCAACAGACGAAGACGGAAACACATATAATATAAATGCCGACACCGCCGCTGCAAGAATTGCCGCAGAACTCGGTGCGGAGAATTTAATTCTTATGACCGACATCGCAGGACTTCTTAAAGATAAGGACGACCCTTCCACTCTTATTCCGGAAGTAAATGTCAGTGAAGTTCCGTTCCTGAAAATGCAGGGTATTATTTCAGGCGGTATGATTCCCAAAATTGACTGCTGCGTTGAGGCGGTAAGGCGTGGAGTAAATAAAACCGTTATTATCGACGGCAGAGTACCGCACTCTATTCTTATTGAGATACTTTCAAATGAGGGTATCGGCACACAATTTGTATAAACAAATAACAGATAAACAGAAAATTTACTTATTTGCTTGTTCTTTATATTGATTTTACAATGTAAAGAGAGTTATAATTATATGGATAGCTGTGAATTTGCCTTAATTTATTGACGGCAGTTAGGAGAGAGTTTTTATTATGAACACAATTGAAAAATTTGATAAGCATATTATGCACTCATACGGACGTTATCCCCTTGTTATGCAGAAAGGTGAGGGCGAACGCTGTACCGACGAGAACGGTAAAACATATATAGACCTCGGAAGCGGTATAGGTACAAATTCCCTTGGTTACTGTGATGAAAAATGGGCTGATGCGGTATGTAATCAGGTGAGGACACTTCAGCACAGTTCAAACTATTACTACACAGGCGTTCAGGCTGAATTTGCTGAAAAACTTTGTGAAACATCGGGATATGATTCTGTATTCTTCGGAAACAGCGGTGCGGAAGCCAATGAATGTGCAATTAAGATTGCAAGAAAATACAGCTTTGACAAGTACGGAAAAAACCGTCATAATATTATAACTCTCATCAATTCTTTCCACGGAAGAACTATGGCTACTCTTTCCGCAACAGGACAGGACGTTTTCCATAACTATTTTTTCCCGTTCCTTGAGGGATTCATAAACGTTACCGCAAATGATATTGACGACCTGAAATCAAAGCTTGATGATACTGTATGTGCTGTTATGCTTGAATACGTTCAGGGTGAGGGCGGTGTAAATGCTCTCAGTCAGGATTTTGTTAACTCGGTTTATGACCTGTGTGCTGAAAAAGATGTGCTGATTATTGCCGACGAAGTTCAGACAGGTGCAGGAAGAACGGGAAAATTTCTCGCAGGTGAACATTTCGGAAAAAAAGCCGATATAACTACTATGGCAAAGGGTCTTGCGGGAGGCGTACCTGTCGGGGCGTGTCTTACTACCGAAAAATGCAGCGGTGTGTTGTCGGCAGGAACTCACGGTTCTACTTTCGGAGGAAATCCCATTGCCTGTGCAGGCGGTATTGCTGTTCTTGAAAGAATCAATGGTGATGGTTTTCTTGGCGAAGTAAACGCAAAAGCCGAGTTTATAAGGAAAGAACTTGAAAAATGCAGTGAAGTTGAATCAGTCAGCGGACTCGGTCTGATGATTGGCATTAAACTGAAAACCAAAACTGCTTCTGACGTTGCCAAAAAGGCACTTGAAAATGGTCTGCTTATACTTACTGCTAAAGATAAAGTACGCCTTCTGCCTCCTCTTACCATATCGGCAGAGGAACTGGGAGACGGAATCAGAATTTTGATTGATATACTGGAGGAATGATTTAATGGAGCTGGTAGTACTTACAAAGGGAAATAAATATGTGGTCGAGGACAAAAAATCAAGACTTCTTTATAGTGTCAAAAAAAAGGGATTCGGAAATTCGAGGTTTGTACTGCTTGATTCAAGCAATTATAATCTCTATACTTTATTGCAGACAGGCGAGGAAAGAAAACCGTCTTTCAGTATCGTCCTTAATGATGCTACATTTATGACAATCACCTGTAAATCACTGTTTCTTGACCCTACTATTATATGTGAGGGCAAAAACATGACCTTTACCCTTGCAAGCAAGGACAGACGTGAATTTACTATTTTAAGCGGTAACGATGCAAAGGGTACAATAAGTACACGTACGTCGGTATCGGGTGATTTACAGTACGACATAACTGTTGAAGATAAGATTTTTGATGATTATATACCGCTTTTTGCCGTAATTATCGACAGGGCTTTCGGTGTTATGAACAAGCAGAAGTAATAATGAAAGGAATGGTATGATATGAAACATTTACTTAAAATGCTTGATTTGAGTACAGAAGAAATTATTGATATACTCAATCTTGCTGACCAGCTTAAATATGAACTTAAACACGGTATTCCGCACCCGCATCTCAAGGGAAAGACCCTCGGAATGATTTTCCAGAAAGCTTCCACAAGGACGAGAGTTTCTTTTGAAACGGGTATGTATCAGCTTGGCGGTTATCCGCTTTTCCTCTCGTCGCATGATTTGCAGATAGGCAGAGGTGAACCCGTTCAGGACACCGCAAGGGTTCTGTCCCGTTATCTCGACGGAATCATGATTCGTACCTTTGAACAGAAAGAAGTTGAAGACCTCGCAGAATACGGCAGTATTCCGATAATAAATGGTCTTACTGATTTCTGTCATCCGTGTCAGGTTCTTGCCGACCTTATGACTATCCGTGAATTTAAGGGCAGTTTTGACGGACTGAAAATGTGCTTTATCGGTGACGGAAACAATATGGCAAATTCTCTTATTGTAGGCTGTCTTAAAGTCGGAATGTCTGTGTCCGTTGCTTGCCCCGAGGGATACCGTCCGCCAATTGAGATACTTGAATTTGCCGAAAAGTACGACAATTTTGAAATAACGGATTCACCTTTAAAAGCTGCTGAAAATGTAGATGTTCTTATTACTGACGTATGGGCTTCTATGGGTCAGGAGGGTGAAGCCGAAATGCGTAAAAAGGCTTTTGCAGGCTATCAGATTAATGACGAACTTATGGAGGTCGCTCATAATGACGCTATGGTTCTTCACTGTCTGCCTGCACACCGTGAGGAAGAAATTACAGAAAAGGTTTTTGAGGCTCATGCAAAGGAAATTTTTGAAGAGGCTGAAAACCGTCTACACGCACAGAAAGCTGTTATGGTAAAACTTATGGCATAAGTTATTAAACCTGTATCTGCGGATACAGGTTTTTTTTTATATGGCAATTATACACAAAAACATAAATTTTGAACAGTTGTTTTTTTAGTTGACAAAATCCGACAGTTATGATATAATAATAAAGCCGTCGGCAGAAAAGTCTTGAAAAGGAACGTTTCTGGACTTCGGAAAATAAGTCTGC
>CAMWVV010000088.1 GCA_947177755.1 uncultured Ruminococcus sp.
GCAGGTAGGCTTTTTATGTCTGCTTGACTGATTTTTTCTGTCGAATTCACGTTAACAAAGTATTGTATTTGCAACAACAAGCCTTATAAGTCGCAGTTATCACACCTTTGTCAATAACTTCCTGAGTAATATATTTGTATTCCATAATAACTTCTCCTTTAATAGTCAATAATTTTATAGTCCTTGTAAAACATACCATAATCCTTTATTTTTTCTTCATGAAAATTCTTGATAATCGGATAAAGGATTCTCACAGCCCCGTCCTCATAAGTAAGATAAGGCTTAAAATTTATGCTTATTTCATAGGCTGGCGGGAACTGATTCGACACCCAGCCAGGGTCGCACGAATAAACATAAATTCCGTCACGTACAAAATCCGAAGCAATAGAATGTGTCATCATATTAAGTGATGCTTTAGCCATGTTGGTGTGTACATGACGTGCAAGTTTCTGTTTTGTATTAAAGCGACCCTCAACGGAGCTTACATTAATTACCCATGACCGTTCTTCCCTGCCGTGAGCGAGATACTTACGAAGTCCGTTAGTAAGTATAAAAGGAGCGGTAACATTAATAAGCTGAACTTCAATGAGTTCCTGCGGAGAGATTTCCTCAGGTCTGCGAACCCACGAATTTTTATCAGGCTGTTCACCGTAGTCAACAAGCTGATTATTTGGAATAATAGAAAAAGTTTTTTCTTCCGTTATACAAAGGGATAAAATCCGTCTGAAATCATGCTTGTCCTCAATTGAATTTTCTTTCATTCGGAGTTCAGCATAGTATGCAGATGATTTTTTTACAGTCTGAGCGGCGTTGTTGATAAGTATATCAAGACGACCATTGCAGACGTTTCCAATCTGTTCAATAAGTTCACCTATGCGGTCAACTCTCATAAGGTCAAAACCTATAATAAAAAGCCTGTCCTTGAAATTCTCGAAGTCGGGTTCTTTTTCATAGGTTTCAAGGGCGTTTTTCGGATAACGTGTAACAGCTATTACGGACGCACCCATTCTAAGTAGTTTAAGACAGACAGCATAGCCGATTTTAATTCTTCCACCTGTAACAACTGCTGTTTTTCCTGTAAGGTCACACGTTAAACTTCTCATTTTTTCGTTAAGTACAGAACATTCGGGACAAATTCCATAGTTTTCCATATTACGCTGACGGCACATTAAACAGATTTTCATAAAAAATCCTCCTTTGCAATATATTCATACCATTTTAACACAAAATATAAAAAATGTCAAATTTTTTCTTGACAAAATAAAAATATTATGCTATAATGATATTGTCAGTAACTCAAGTTTAGAGACTGCCCCCTCACGGCAGAGATGCGATTATTCGCCTGACACTTCCGTATAGTTCAACGCCAGAACGCCACAGCCTCCAAATCTGTGGAAACTGCGGTTTAACTCCGCAAACGGTCTTTAAACATTATTCAGTCTTTCAGGACTGAATTTTTTTTATTTTTCTGTTGACAAAATGGAAATAATATGCTATAATAACATTGTCGGTAGCTTAAGTTTAAAGCTCTTTCACCTCATGAAAGCGATACGGTCTTTCCGTCCGACATTTCCGCATAGCTTAAGAAAGTAGAGCGTTCCTCCTGCTAAGAGGAAAGATTACGGTGCAAATCCGTATGCGGATTTTAAATAAAAAAACACAGTCCGCACGGACTTTTTTGTTTTTATAAGGAGGCATTTTATAAATGAAAATTGAAACACAGTGTCTGCACGAAGGTTACACTCCCAAAAACGGAGAACCGAGAGTAGTGCCGATAGTTCAGAGTACAACATATGTATATGATTCTACCGAGGAAGTAGCCGCAGTATTTGATGACCCGACAAAGAGCCTTATTTACTCACGTTTTGAGAATCCCACAACAATGGCTATAGAAGAAAAAATAGCAAAGCTTGAGGGTGGTATAGGTGCTATGTGTACAAGTTCGGGACAGGCTGCAACACTTCTTGCCATTCTGAATATCTGTAAAGCAGGCGACAGCATTATAAGTACACCTGAAATTTACGGCGGTACTATAAATCTTTTTTCTTTCACACTGAAAAAGTTAGGAATTGAGTGCATATATATTGACCCGAATGCAAGTGAAGAAGAAATCAGCAAGTCATTCAAGCCGAACACAAAGGCGGTATTCGGTGAAACGATTGCCAACCCTGCACTTACCGTACTTGATATAGAGAAGTTTGCAAGAATTGCACACGCTCATAATGTTCCGCTTATAGTTGACAACACATTTGCAACACCGATACTTTGCAGACCTATTGAATTTGGTGCTGATATTGTAATTCACTCAACAAGCAAATATATGGACGGTCATGCGGTACAGACAGGCGGTGTTATTGTTGACAGTGGCAATTTTGACTGGTCAAACGGCAATTTCCCCGAATTTACAGAACCCGACGAATCATATCACGGTATTTCCTATGTACAAACTTACGGAAAAGCCGCATATATAGTAAAGGCAAGAATGCAGTTAATGCGTGATTTCGGCTGTTATCCGTCGGCACACTCGTCATTCCTGCTCAATCTCGGGCTTGAAACTCTTGCTGTAAGAATGAAGCAGTACTGTGAAAACGCTTTGAAAGTTGCAAAATATTTTGAAAGTTCGGATAAAGTAGAATCAGTTACATATCCAGGTCTTGAATCTGACAAAGGCTATGAACTTGCACAGAAATATCTCAGCGGTTGCAGTGGTGTAATATCCTTTGTAATCAAAGGAGGCAGACCTAACGCCGTCAAATTCATGGACAGCCTTAAACTTGCTTCCAATGAAGTACACGTTGCAGATATAAGAACTTGTGTTCTGCACCCCGCAAGCGAAACACATCGTCAGCTTACGGAAGAACAGCTTGTAGCCGCAGGAATCAACGGCGGTATGATAAGATTTTCATGCGGACTTGAAAACGTTGATGACATAATTTCAGACATAGAACAGGCTTTCAAAGCCATAGACTGATTATATTAAATGCGGATAATAAATTGTCCGCATTTTTTTTATTCAGGTACTTGACAAAACTGAAAATATATGTTATTATATATTTATCCTACATGAAAAGTAGGAATTAAATAATGGAAGGTACGATAATTATGAGTTATAAATTTGAAACATTACAGGTTCATGCAGGTCAGGAGAATCCCGACCCTGCCACAGATGCAAGAGCAGTCCCTATTTATGCTACAACATCATATGTTTTCAAGGACTCCGCACAGGCTGCCGGACGTTTTGCACTTACAGAGGGCGGAAACATCTACACAAGACTTATGAATCCTACTTCAGACGTTTTTGAAAAAAGAATTGCGGCACTTGAGGGCGGTGCGGCAGCTCTTGCAACTGCATCAGGTTCTGCGGCAATTACATACGCCATACAGAATATCGCAACGGCAGGCGACCACATTGTTTCGTCAACAAACCTTTACGGCGGTACTTACAATCTTCTTGCAAATACGCTCGTTGAACAGGGACTTAAAACAACTTTTGTAAATCCCACAGACCCCGAGAACTTTGAAAAGGCTATACAGCCAAATACAAAACTTATTTATGCCGAAACTTTAGGCAATCCGAACGCAGACGTTATAAACATAGAAGAAATTTCAGCAGTTGCACACAAGCACGGTATTCCGCTTATAGTTGACAATACATTTGCAACTCCTTACCTGCTCAGACCGATTGAACACGGTGCGGACATTGTCGTACATTCTGCAACAAAATTCATAGGCGGTCATGGTACTGTAATGGGCGGTGTTATTGTTGATTCGGGAAAATTTGACTGGTCACAAAATGACAAGTTCCCGACACTCTCCAAACCCAATCCGTCATATCACGGAGTAGTTTTTACAGAGGCTTGCGGAAACATTGCCTACATCATGAAAATCCGCACTACTTTAATGCGTGACCAGGGTGCGACAATCTCGCCGTTTAATTCATTCCTGCTTTTACAGGGGCTTGAAACACTTTCACTTCGTCTTGAACGCCATACGGAAAATGCCCTCAAAGTAGTGAAATATCTTAACAGTCATCCACAGGTTGAAAAAGTAAATCACCCGTCACTTGAAACAGGCAAGGCAAAGGAACTCTATAACAAGTACTTCCCTAACGGTGCAGGTTCAATTTTCACATTTGAAATCAAAGGCAATGCGGACACTGCCAAAAAGTTCACTGAAAGTCTTGAACTGTTCTCACTGCTTGCCAATGTTGCAGATGTTAAGTCACTTGTAATCCACCCTGCCTCCACAACTCATTCGCAGATGAACGATGACGAACTTCTTTCGGCAGGAATCAAGCCGAACACAATAAGGCTTTCAATAGGTACTGAACACATAGACGATATTATTACAGACCTCGAAAACGGTTTCAAAGCTGTAAAATAATCTTATAAAAAATACGGATAATTAATTTATCCGTATTTTATTTTTTCTATTGACCTTTTTAAAAATTTATGTTATTATATATGTAGGGATTTAATCCCGTTTTTTTGACAATGAAAGGAATTATAATGCATTTTAACGAATTGAATCTATCACAGGAACTAATTCAGGCTGTTGACGAACTCGGTTTCACGGAAATGACCGAAATCCAACAGCAGAGTATCCCCCTTCTTCTCGAAGGAAAAGACGTTATCGGACATTCAAACACAGGAACAGGCAAAACCGCAGCTTTCGGAATACCTGCTGTTGAAAGCATAACCGAAGCAGACAAAAAAAATGTTGCCGTACTTATACTTTGTCCGACACGTGAACTTGCTATGCAGGCTCACGAAGAAATACGCAAGTTTGCAAAATTCAAGAGAATTGTAAAAGCAGTATCGGTTTACGGCGGTGCAAGTATGGAAAAGCAGATTGCCGAACTGAAACGGGGGGCAAATATCGTAATAGGAACACCAGGTCGTATTATGGACCACATGAGGCGTAAAACACTTAAACTCCAAAATCTCCGATGTGTTATACTCGACGAGGCGGACGAAATGCTTAACATGGGTTTCAGAGAGGACATTGAATCTATACTTTCTGAAGTTCCGGAAGAAAGACAGACTGTTCTGTTTTCGGCAACAATGCCCCCTGCCATTCTTGCAATTACCGAAAAATACCAGAATGACACTATACACATAAAAATAAAATCGTCACAGAAAACAGTCGAACTGATTGACCAGTATTATTTTGAGGTTGCTATGGGACGGAAGACCGACGCTCTTAAACTTCTTCTTTCTGCATACTCCCCTGCTTCGTCAATGGTATTCTGCAACACTAAAAAAATGGTTGATGAACTTACAGAAGAACTTGTCAAATCAGGATTCAGGGCATCAGGCATACACGGTGATATGAAACAGTCACAGCGTACACAAGTAATGAACGGTTTCAAAAACAGGTCAACGGAAATACTTGTTGCTACTGACGTAGCCGCAAGAGGTATAGACGTAAGCGGAATTGATGCTGTTTTCAATTATGACTTACCGCAGGACAATGAATATTATATACACCGTATAGGACGTACAGGACGTGCAGGAAGAACGGGAACGGCTTACACGCTAATCAGCGGAAGAAGACAGTTTTATGAACTCCGTGACATAGAGAGATATACAAAAGCAAGCATACAGGAGAAACCACTTCCGCAGAAGTCAGAAATAATTTCACTGAAAAAAGAAAATATAATAAAAGAAATTTCGGAATTTAAAAATGTTTCACATGAATCTTATGAAATTCTCGACAAACTCGCATCAATGGGTATTGACTACCGTGAAGCTGCCGCAAGAATTATTTCCGGAAAACTGAATGCGGAAATTGAGTCGCTGCCCGAATTTGATATGCCACGCTCCCTTAAAAAAGGCAGAAAGGGTTCTGCAAAGACAGTAAAAGTTGACATAAACATAGGAAGAAACAAACGCATTGCACCTAATTTCATACTCGGTGCATTGGTTGACGCAACAGGAATGTCGGGGCGTGATTTCGGAAAAATCGATATATTTGACACACACACTACCGTTGAAGTTCCCGAGGCTGAAAAAGAATACATACTTGACAGTACAAATCCGATGAAAATCAACGGAAATAAAGTTGAAGTAAAGCTGTATAATGGTGTTATTCCGACAATAAGGGGCAAACGTCCCGAAAGTTCAGGAAACCCAAGATTTGACAGAAAAAAATCCGCTTACGGCAGCAGAAAGAAATCAGATGTTTACAGTGACTATATTCCGAACCGCAAAAAGCGTACAAAGAAAAGACACTGAGAGGTGATATTATAATGAGCAGTAAAAACGGTTCAGATAAATCAGCCATAAAAAGAGTGGCTGTACTCATAGTAGCGGCACTTATGATAATCGGTGCGATAATACTTCCGTTTCTTTAAAAAACATAAGATGCAGTTTTCAGGCTGCATCTTTTTTATTTTCGGAACAGTATCAATTACGACATATTTCGCAAATCTCCTGCATTATAATAATATCAGACAAGTAATGCAGGACTTAAGGGAGGTATGCAGTGCAGACAATTTATATTGATATTTTAATCATACTTAATATATACGTTAATTATTTTCTGCTTCGTATCACAGCAAAGCTTACACATTCGCCGTTACGCACGGCAAGGTGCATAGTTTCGGCTGTTTACGGAAGTCTTTTCTCACTTCTGATACTTGCACCGCAGTTAAACACATATATTAATATTATAATAAAACTCTTTGCGGCGGTAACCATTGTAATAATGGCTTTCGGATTTCACGGAAAAAAACGTATTTTTATAAATATCGTTTCATTTTTCACGTCAAATTTCATACTTGCCGGAGCTGTTTACGCCGTATACTCATGGCTTAAGCCTGAATTTGTACACTTCAACAATTCATATTTCTACATAGATTTTTCTCTCCTGCTTCTTGTCATCACAACTGCCGTTATGTATTTCATTGTATATATTATAGAAAATTTTCTTGACAGAATCCCCGACGGCACAGACTGTTATAATGTAATAGTAAGATATGAAGACAAAGTAATTACACTTAACGGTCTTGCCGACACAGGCAATTCCCTTACAGACTTTTTTTCGGGTTCTCCCGTGATAGTGTGCGATAAAGAAAAATTCAGTGATATTACAGACAACGGCAGTAACCTTAAAAGTTTCCGCTTGCTCCCCTGCTCTACCGTATCGGGAAATGGTCTTATACCCGTTTTCCGCCCCGACGAAGTACTTATTTTAAATAATCTCAGCGGTGAACGGAAAGCGGTTGACGCAGTTATAGGACTTGGCGAAAACTCGGAAAAGGCGGTTTTCAACCCCAGACTTCTGAAAAGATAATTTATACAGAGAACAGGAGAAAGAATTTATGAACATTCTGAAAATAATTTTTGAGAAATTCAAAGATATTTTTAATTGTGATGTATTTTACATCAACGGCTCGGACACACTTCCCCCTCCTCTTTCACGGCAGGAAGAAGATGAAGTTTTTGAAGGGCTTATAAGAAACGACCCTGAAGCCCGTGACAGACTTATTGTACATAATTTACGGCTTGTGGTCTACATAGCCAAGAAATTTGAGTCAACGGGAATAGGTCTTGAAGACCTTGTTTCAATAGGAACTATAGGACTTATAAAAGCGGTAAATACATTCTGTCCCACAAAAAACATAAAGCTTGCCACATATGCCTCACGGTGCATTGAAAACGAAATACTTATGTTTCTGCGGAAATCCTCACAGTACCGCAATGACCTTTCCATAGACGAACCTCTTAACATTGACTACGACGGAAATGAACTTCTTTTGTCCGATGTTCTCGGAACTGACGAAGACATAGTAAACAAAGGCATTGAAACGGAAGCCGAGCGTGAAATACTTAGAAGTGCGGTAGCGGAACTTGGTGACCGTGAGCGTGAAATAATGGAAATGCGTTTCGGGCTTATCGACGGCAAGGAAAAAACCCAGAAAGAAGTAGCCGAACAGATAGGAATTTCACAGTCATATATATCACGTCTTGAAAAAAAGATTATACAGAAACTCCGTGTAAAACTTGAAAGCATAACATAATCAAAAAAACGCACAGGCTTTTTATAGTCCGTGCGTTTGATTTTTTATCCGGAATATTTATTCAAAGTATATGATAACCGAAAGTTTCATAAAAAACTTCTGCCATTAAATTATAGGTCAAGGGAAATTTTTCATAACAATATGTTTCATGAACAGAACCGTCCTTGAATTTAATACAAATATCCACACCTTTTCCGTCATCAATATTTTTTCTCTCATATGATTCTTGCCAGCCGAAAAAGCCATATAAATTAGCCTTTTTGACAAATTTTTCTGCCTGCTCTTTGGTAAAATCAGCATAGCAAGTTTCATTTTTATCATAATCTTCTGTGTCATGCAAAACAGAATTGTTAAAACAATGAATTTTATATCTGTATGTAGTTGGCGGATAACCACCACTCTTAATTATTTCAATACTTTCAATGTCATTGACATCTTTTTTATGTACAAAATATTATACTGTAAAAAATAACACAATAATCAGACAAATTATTATTATCACAATTTTTTTACTTTTCTTCATATATACATCCCCTACGATACATCATATACAATTTTATTATATCATAGTATACGAAAAATAGCAAGAACATTTTTTCTGAAAATTTTTGTGTCCATACTATTGAAAAAAATGCTGAATAATGATATAATATAGTTATCTACCTTTTAATGAGGAGGTTTTATATGAAAAACTGGACTATCGGCAGACCTGACAGAAATATTGTACAGAAATTAATGACAGAATGTGGAATAAATTCACTGACAGCCTCCGTCCTCGCTTCAAAGGGTTATTCCTCTTCTGATTCGGTCATGGACAACCTTGAAATGAAAGAACTTTCCGACCCTTTCCTTATAAAAGACATGAAAGAAGCCGCCGACACAATAAACAGTGCCATTGACAACAATGAACGTATATGTATTTATGGTGACTATGACTGTGACGGAATTATGTCAACAGTAATAATGTACTCATACCTTACAGAAGTAGGAGCGGACGTTATATATTATATTCCCGAACGTTCGGAAGGATATGGTCTTAACAACAAGGCGATAGAAAAAATATCGGAACTCGGAACTAATCTTATAGTAACGGTTGATAACGGTATATCTGCTATTGCCGAATCGGAATACATATATTCGCTCGGAATGAAACTGGTTGTAACAGACCATCACCAGCAGGGAGAAACACTCCCCCGTGCCGAAGCTGTTGTAGACCCTCACAGACGTGACTGTTTCTCACCTTTCAAACATATGTGTGGTGCAGGTGTTGCACTTAAACTTATTGCCGCTCTTGACGGCGGTGACTATACAATGGCTCTCGAACAGTTCGGGGACTTTGCGGCAATAGCGACAGTTGCCGACATTGTAAGTCTTACTGGTGAAAACCGTTTCCTTGTTTCATACGGAATGGAACTTATCAATAATACCGAACGTCCGTCGCTCATCGCACTTAAAGAAGTATGTGGAATTGACAATAAGCCGATAAATGCACGTTCCATAGGTTTCGTCATAGCACCGAGAATAAATGCATCGGGACGTTTCGGCTCTCCGAAAACAGCCGCTGAACTGTTTCTGTGTGAAGATTATGACAAAGCTGTTTCAATGGCACAGGAACTTGACAGACTTAATAATGAAAGAAAAAAATCGGAAAATGAAATTATAGGTGAAATTTACGCAATGATGGACAAAAACCCGTCTGTCCTGCATGAAAGGGTAATTTTTATATGCGGTAAAGACTGGCATCACGGCGTTGTGGGAATTGTTGCGTCACGTATTATGGAGCATTTCGGAAAACCGTGTTTCATAGCCTCAGAACACAACGGAGAAATAAGAGGCTCTGCGAGGTCTTTCGGCAAATTTTCGGTTTTCGAGGCGTTGACATACGCTTCCGAAACTCTTGAAAAATTCGGCGGACATCTCGGGGCAGGCGGATTCACTGTCAAAAGCGGAATGAAGGACGAATTTCACCGTCTTATTGAACAGTATGCTTTTGAAAATCATAAAATAATGCCTGTTCTTACAGTCAAGGCAGATACAGAGGTTTCTCCCGACGAAATAAGCGTAAACAATATTGATGGGCTTAATTTACTTGAACCGCACGGCTTTGAAAATGAAAAACCGCTGTTTTATATCGGAAACGCAAAAATCACCGAAATTGTTCCGCTGTCAAACGGAAAACACTCAAAACTCCGTATAAATATAGGT